>CALFUU010000047.1 GCA_937929835.1 uncultured Saprospiraceae bacterium
AATATCTACGCTGGCATTTCTAATGCGACCAGCAGAGATGCACTGATAACACCCGAAGGCACTTCTCATCCAGGCTATGTATTGGGTGCCGATGCCAGACTCAATGCTGACGATATGTATTTTATGCTTGGCGGACAATATCATCAGATTGATTTTCTTGCACAAGATGAAAAATCATTTTTCAGTGTAGATGAGAAAATGACCTGGCTTAAAATTCGTGTGGGCCTTGGCTATAATCTTGTCCATATAGGAAATAAAATCACTATCAGAGCAAAGACACTAGGCTCACTCAATCTGATCTCCTCTACACCAGAACTCGACTCAGCTCCTTACAGTGGTACACCGTATAATTCTGGCACTGCAGGTGGTGTCTTGGGCCTTGGTGTCGATGTATTTGGTCTGACTATGGAGGTAGAATATGAGAGAGGTTTTTTCAATGCTGTAAATCAAGTAGAAGGAACACAATATGACTTTCTCATTGTGACGCTTGGCTACTTTTTCTAATAAAGGTTAGTCTAGCTTACGGAAACCTCTACAAGCTCCCCTCTGACGTGACCTGATGCATCTATTTCTATAAGCTGTACCTGTCGGGACAAATTAATCAGTTCTGAATCCATAGGTAGGACGACTTTAATATAGTTGTCTGTATAACCAGTCATCATACCCTCTTGCTTGGACTGTTCAAATAGTACAGGTCTCGTCTCTCCCAAATGTGCTCTATAAAAAGCGCTTCTCTTCTTATCACTAAGTTCTCTCAATATGCGATTGCGTCTTCGTCTTTCTGAGACGGGCACTTTTCCTTCCATATCCCACGCCGCAGTATTCTCTCGTTCCGAATACGTAAAGACGTGCAAGTAGGACACATCAAGACTCTCCAGAAAATCAAAAGTCTCTTGAAAATGAGCTTCGGTTTCTCCTGGAAAGCCAACAATAACATCTACTCCAATACAGCAAGAAGGCATCAACAATTTGATAAAGTCAATACGGTCTTTATACAATTCTGTTTTGTATCGTCTACGCATCAGTTTCAAGATGGTATCGCTACCTGACTGTAAGGGCATATGGAAATGTGGTAGAAACTTCTCAGACCGACTTACCGTTTGTATGATTTCTTCTGTACAGAGATTGGGTTCTATGGACGAGATTCTAAATCTCTCTACGGGCACTTGCTCATCTAAGGCGGTAATAAGACCTGAGAAATATTCTTTCCTACGGAAGCGAGTAGAGCCATTGGCCGCCAAGTAGGGTTGCTTACCGAAATCTCCAATATTGACACCTGTCAATACAATCTCCCGCAGACCTAGCTCGGCAACTTTCTGCGCATCTTTCACCACATTCTCTATGGTATTGCTCCGACTATTGCCGCGTGCATTGGGGATGGTGCAGAAGGCGCACTTGTAATCACAGCCATCTTGTACTTTCAGAAATGATCGCGTCCTATCACCAAAGGAAAAGGCTTGCTCAAAGCTATTGGCGTGATGGACCTCAGTTGCGTGGACTTCTGCCTTGCCCGTACTCTTAGAGATGCCGTCTACAAAGTCTAAGACCTGAAATTTTTCTGAAGCACCGAGCACCAAATCTACACCTGGAATTTCTGAGATCTCTTTGGGCTTGAGCTGTGCATAGCAGCCTATGATAACCACCTTAGCATCAGGAGATTTTTTGAGTGCAGACCTGACGACATATCTGCATTTGCTATCGGCTTGTTCTGTAACAGAACAGGTATTGATGACATAGATATCTGCCCCCTCTTCAAATTTCTCTACGCCATACCCCGCCTCCACAAACTGTCGACTGATCGCCGACGTCTCGGAAAAATTGAGCTTGCAACCCAACGTATGAAAAGCAACAGTCTTAGGTGTAGCCATATTTTCTAAGTTAAAATAGATTTACTCAACTGATTATCCTGCTCTAATTGCCTAGCATTTCTACCTCGCTGGCGAAGTTAGAGTTTTCAAAAATCAAATTCTACAACAACGGCAGCGTGATCAGAATGAACCGCCTCGTGTGCATGTCTAGCGGCAGTAATCGTCGTACTCAGTGGTTCGGTCACAGCGACATAGTCTATACGCCAGCCCTTATTATTCTTTCTAGCACCCGAGCGATAACTCCACCAAGAAAACTCTTGCTCGACCTCAGGATGCACTTCTCTGAAGGCATCGTAGAAATCCTGCTCAAAAAACTTCTGCAACCACACCCGCTCCTCTGGTCTAAACCCCGGCGGCTTATCTTTTCTCTCAGGATTATGGATATCGATATCCAGTCTTACGATATTATAGTCTCCGACGACGATAACTTTTTTCCTTTGCTTGACGAGCTTCTTGATCCACTTCCCAAAATCATCAAGAAACTCCATTTTGTAATCGTGCCGTGCGGCGCCACTTGTACTGGACGGCAAGTACATATTGACCAAGGTCCAATCCCCAAAATCTGTCCTCAGTATACGGCCTTCGACATCATACTTATCTATGCCCATTCCAGGCTTGATCTTATCTGCTTTCTGCTTGCTCAGGGTCAAGACACCAGAATAGCCCTTCTTTTCTGCGGAGTGCCAGTGGGCCTCATAACCGAGCTCTTCAAACAGTTCTGCCGGAATCTGATCGGGTTGGGATTTCGTTTCTTGGATACAGAGAAAATCAGGATCTTCTTTTTTGACCCAGTCTAGAAGGTCTTTCTTCAGTGCTGCCCTGATACCGTTGACGTTGTAGGAAATAAGTTTCATAAGTCGATTAAGTGGAACTTCTTTTATAAATTTTAAAGGCAGTGATATAGGAGTGTAACCTAAGAAATTATTGAGCTTGCGCCCACAAAGTGCCAGATTCGTAGTCGGGAGGAAGGTCGTCAAGGCTACAAATATTTATCAAACCTTTTGTTTTGTAGACATCAAAGTCTGAGTCTTCAGTATAAAAACAACTCGCACCCGCATCAATGGCGCAAGCTAAAATCTGAATATCATACTTCATTTTTTTCTTTGCTATTTCAGCCTTAGAATACTCTTTATTTGCGTACTGATACTGTAGTAAACGGGATAAAATCCTAGCTGTTGAACCAGTAAAATCACAGTAAAGTAAATTACTATCTTGTATATGCTTGAAAAAAGCTTTTTGTCTTGATTCTGTATAAACGCAAGCTATTTCTGACAAGACAATTTGAGGTATTATAAGTTTGTATCCTGCTTGCTCTAGTTTTTGCATTAAAAGGTTAGCTTGGTCAAATTTGTGTTTGTGATTTTCTTCTACTTCGTGTCTAGCGTCTCTAAAGACCCAAGAAGAAATATTAGCATCCAAGCATACTAACCCTCTCATGCATTATGAGCTTTCCTGAAAATTGATATGGTATCTGAAATTGCAACAGATTCATACGGCTCTATATTTGATGCATCAAATTCTAATATTTTAAGACTTTTGTTAGAGTACTTTGCCACTCCCAATATTATAACCTCTTTGTACAAATAGTCGTTATAGTCGAGAGCTTGTTGCCTAGATATTTTTGCGTTCAGCCATTTACCATTGTGCAACTTTATATTAGCCACTGGGTTATCGCCTCCAATTCTTTTTAATTCACCATAAAACGTCTTAGTTTCCTTGAAAGAAGAATCCTTTATGTTCTTGACTTTAGAAAAACTGCTAATCTCATTAAATCCATTAAGATTGTACCCAAAGTGAGCCGTACAATCCCACTTTTGGTTGAAGTTGGATATTTTTTTTACTGCTTCACTTGCGTCGGTAGGTATCTGAGAAATATCACCAGATGAAGCAGCCAAAACAAAAGAAATAAAAGATGTTTTTGCCACTTGCTTGAATTTATTGAATGTGGTCACCAAATCAAGACTTTCATCATTAATGTCAACGAGAGAAATAAAATCATCATCAATTTCAAGCAATGGGTTTTCCTCCATCATCATTGATTTAAGCCCCTTTTCATAAGACAATAGAAGATTAGCCAATTCTTTCATTGGAACTTTACTTGGCTCTATGCCACCGCCCTTGAATCTTAGTTCAAAGACATCGGTTTTAATATTTGAAGCGTTTAAACTGATGTGTTGATTTTTATGGTTAGCGGAAAGTTACTATAAATTGTAACAATTATTCAGCCAAACATAGTTCTTATCGTGATGCTAATTTGCACTATGAAATAATTGACGACTATTTGCATTTTAATAAGTATATACTTATCATTGAGTAGGTGCAAGAGTAACACAAATGGACTTCGAGACTTTGATAACTTATATTAGGTTATATCATACTTCGACTCTGAGCAGAAATGCGCTGACCACTTGGTCAAATGGAGATAGAACAGAGTGCCACTTTGCCCGTATTGCGATTATACGCGTGTTAATCAACTAAAAGGTAAGACTCAGAGATACAAGTGTGACTTGACCGATGGATCAAGATTTGACATAACTTTAGCAAATGCCGAAAAAAGACTTACCTACAAAAGACTCCTTGCTAGAAACCCTAAAAGAGAACTATCCAAATAACTTAAAGTTGGAAGGTGGTTTTAATGCTCAGTTGGATAAGACAATTGAGCATTTGGATATTAAGGTTGTGAAGAAAGTACTTGGGTTAACCGATAAGGACATTGCGTCAATGTTCGGCTACAAGGATGCCAACGGATTCAGGAACTCCACTAGGCGACCTCACATAGAAAATGGGATAGTTGAACTCTATAAACGTATGCAAGGATGAATGATTTCCCATCGGAAGAAAGAATTACCTTCAAATCTATTTTATGGTTTGTTGTGTTAGCAGTGATAGCTTCTATAGCTTGGGATTTATTAACTTCTAGTCACGTGAAATAGTTTTATCAATTTGTGGGCTACATATGTAAGTCACTGCCATTTAAAACTGGAATGGATCCTCAGAAAAACCAAATTCGGACCAGGTCTTAGCTGCCTTGACATTTTTCATAGTAACGTCTTGACCTGCTAATGTATGCGCTATAGATAACATCGCTCCACCATGCTCTTGCCACCCTGACCAGGTCGTCCCTAAGCCTTTAACTGGTAGGATGCTGGTCCACATTTTCCACTTATAGGGTCTGAGGTCCTTATCGAGGTACCATAGATAACTATCTCCAGGCGTAACGCCGCCCGATACATAAGTAACCTTGAGCCCTTGATCACCAGGCTGACCGTCTTCTAGAGGGACTATCTCTCTCGTCGTCCCTTTATCAAATAGCTTATATGGGGCTATCATCCAAAAAGAGTCGTTACACCAATTGGACCACGCCTTGGCTTTAAGTTTTTCGTGCTCAGCACCAGTTTGCTCTACACCATTGGCATACGACTTTGCGCGCTGTGAATCGAGATCCATCAGGACTTTATTATTACCCCATTCAATAATGGCGATGTTGTCTTTTTTATCCCACAAATATTTTTGTCCTGCCCTAAAAAACTCCCATTGCAAGTAAGCTATAGAGTCAAAGGCTGGCTTATTGAGTCTTTGCATCACCTCCTCGGCGAGCTTATCTGCTGCACTGCCCGCTTTTCCTACAGGAAGGTCCTCACTAGCGACCTGGGTAAAGATGAAGAGCCCTATGGCTAGGACTAGAATCAAGATGAGCAAGAACTTTACAATTTTCATAAGTGCCTTATTTTGTTGATGCTGAGACCGATACCTTTGTTTATAGGTGGTATGGTCTATCTTTGCGCCACCAAGATAACAATGTATAAAGGAAAGAGAGTCGTTGTCGTTATGCCTGCTTATAATGCGGCTGCTACCCTAGAGCAGACCTATGCAGAGATACCTATGGATCTCGTCGATGATCTTATCCTCTGCGATGACGCCAGCAAAGATAATACGGTACAAATAGCAGAACAGCTCGGCATAGACCATATTATAAGCCATAGAACCAACAAAGGCTATGGCGGCAACCAAAAGTCCTTATACAATAAGGCTCTGGGTATCAATGCGGACATCGTTATAATGCTGCATCCAGACTATCAATATACACCTAAGCTTATCCCCTCTATGGTCAATATCATAGGTGAAGGTCTCTATCCCGTGGTATTGGGTTCTAGAATACTAGGAAAAGGGGCACTTTCGGGAGGTATGCCTTTGTATAAGTATGTCGCCAACAGATTTTTGACTTTTACTCAGAACCTCCTTGTCTCCTACAAACTTTCTGAATATCATACGGGGTATCGTGCCTTTGGTAGGGAAGTCTTAGAGTCTATCAACTTCAATGAGAACTCTGATGACTTTGTCTTTGATAATGAGATGCTATCACAAATCATCTATGCTGGGTACGATATTGGAGAAGTGACTTGTCCCACTAAGTACTTTGAAGAGGCCTCTTCTATCAATCTCTCTAGGAGTATAAAATATGGCTTAGGCGTGCTCCGTGTATCTCTGATGCACAGATTAAACCATATTGGACTTGTCAAGTCAAAAATATACAGGCAAGACACACGCTAAGTAAGGGCAGACAAAGGTCATCAGAAAGGCTAAATACTGTTGGGGGAAATATTGTTGGAGGGTATATATAAGAACAGGGTACTAACAAATAGCACCCTGTATAACCCCAAAAAACCAATTGAAAACAATCTTTCTTCTGTTCCAATTGGGAGGAAAAAAAATAACAGTGTGTCATTATAACAACGACACACTGCTAACCCCAAAAAACCAATTGAAAACAATTATATCTTAATAAGAGCTAAGCCCTGTATTCTATTATTCGGTACTGCGTATGCCATACCGCTGGACTAATTACTTCTATAGTCTACATTTAGACGAGGGTAACACAAAAAGTCACAAAAAAATTAAAATAATTTTAACCTATTGATAATCAGTGCTTTATGAAGGTAAAAAAAGTTTACATCTGTTCTAATTGCGGCCATAATTCACCCAAATGGGAAGGAAAATGTATGACTTGCAATGAGTGGAATACCTACGTAGAAGAAGAGGTCCAAAAAGCCAGCGCCAAGGAAGTCAAAAAGGAAAGCTGGAAAGGCAAGCCCAAAGGGCCTAGTGCCAAGCCCATCCCGATACAGCAAGTCATCCCAGCAGCAGCCAGCAGGATCAAGCTCCCAGATACTGAGCTCAATAGAGCACTGGGCAGCGGTCTCGTGCCTGGATCTATAACCCTGGTCGGAGGAGAGCCTGGCATCGGGAAGTCCACCCTATTGCTACAACTGGCTCTTAAGTCTAGACTCAAAGTGCTCTATGTCTCTGGAGAGGAAAGCCCCCAGCAGATCAAGATGCGGGCCGAAAGGATAGGTATGGACAATCTAGAGTGCCATGTGTTTTCTGAGACGGATCTCAATAAAGTCCTCAAGCAAGCCTATGTACTGCAGCCAGAACTCCTTGTTATCGATTCTATCCAGACGCTGACCTCACCCGCTGTCGATTCTATTGCAGGGAGTGTCTCGCAGGTCAGAGAATGCACGAGTGGCTTGCAGGTCTTTGCCAAAGAAACGGAGATCCCTGTTATGATCATCGGCCACATCACCAAAGAAGGCTCTATCGCAGGGCCTAAAATCTTAGAGCATATCGTCGATACCGTACTCCACTTTGAAGGAGACAGAAATCACATCTATAGGATACTGAGAGCTAAGAAAAATAGATTTGGGTCCACAGATGAGCTCGGTATCTATGCTATGGAAGCGGGTGGCCTTAGACAGGTAGAGAATCCTTCAGAATTATTACTCTCTCAGAGTGATGAGCAGCTCAGCGGCAGCACCGTCGCCACCAACATAGAAGGTCTACGGCCGATGCTTATAGAGACACAAGCCCTAGTTAGCCAAGCCATCTATGGCAATCCTCAAAGGTCTACTACGGGCTTTGATGGGCGGCGTCTGAGTATGTTGCTGGCCGTACTGGAAAAAAAAGCTGGTTTATTTTTTGGCCAGAATGACGTGTTTCTCAATATAGCGGGTGGCCTCAAGGTCCAAGACACAGCCATAGATCTCGCCATAGTCGCAGCACTCATCTCCTCCCTACAGAACATCCCAGTGAGCAACAAAGTGTGTTTTGCTGGTGAAATAGGTCTTACTGGAGAGATTAGAGCAGTCAATAGAATCGAGCAAAGAATCGAAGAGGCCGCGCGACTAGGATTTGAAGAGATGTATCTGTCAAAGTACAATATGAAGGGACTTAAGGGCAAAGGTCACAAAATTGCCTTGCGACCCGTTACCAAAATAGAAGACCTTATCGGTGAATTGTTCGGTTAGTGGCACCCAAGTACCAAAGGGTTAATCTATATTGCAGCATCTTATAATTTTTCCTATGAATCTTGAACCTTACATCGCTGTATCCGGGGAGAGTGGCCTCTTCGAACTGGTCAACTCTAAAAACAGTGGACTTGTCCTCAAAAGCATCAAAGATGGCAAGAGCAAATTCTATCCCTCCAGAAAGCATCAATTTACCCCCCTTGGCACCATCGCCATCTATACCCTAGAAGATACTTCTCCGCTAGCCGATGTCTTTAAGACCATGCGAGACAAGAAAGCTACCACACCTGTCGTCTCTCACAAGTCAGAAAAGCATGTCATAGAGGAGTATATAGAAACCATCCTCCCAGATTATGACGAGGATAAAGTCAGCCTTAGCGACATGAAGAAAATCATCAAGTGGTTTACCTTCCTTGATGAGGCCGGATTAACCGCCGATAGTGAAGAAAAAGCGGGAGAGGAAGCAGCTGCAAAAGAGGCAAAGGGAGAGGAAGAGTAATCTTCTGGATTATTCTGTCTGAATTAGGATTGCTATTAGTAGGATTATTCCCACCTTTTCATTCTGAGCGTCGCTGAGCGTCGCAGTGGAATCTTCGTTCTGGTATCCGGGAATTTCAATTTATCGGTACAGCATATTCAGTATTTGACTTAGGCATCTTCGTAGGCTCTTCTGTCAGAATTAGGATTGGTAGGATTAGAGAATTAGTAGGATTATTCCACTATTTTCATTCTGAGCGTCGCAGAGGAATCTTCGTTCTGGTAAATGTGGAACCTATTTTATTGGTAGCCTCTATTTATTTGTGCACCGCCTTTTTTGTACACCACCTATTTTATTCCAAGCTGACTATAGCATTACCGACACGCTTACGTAAGCATACAGGGGTGCCTGTCATAACCTATAACATCCGCGGGTTGACTGTGGCCTCAGTATCGGGAAGCGGCCGTATTCTGAAGAAGGGATGGGACTTGCGATTGAGGGTAGGTATCTCCAATGGTCCAAGATCCACCTTATCCTGGAATTCTTTATGAAAAGACACCTTTGAGATAAGGCTGTAATTCACCACAGGGAGGGCCTGTAGGTGCCGTAATCAACCCACTCAGCAATACCGCTGCTATAGCTAATGTCCAGAATATCAACAGATTACGCGTCATAAAATCAAAATATGCAAGGCACGCTACACTATACGGAACTAACCAAGAGAATGTCATCTACGATATGTAAGGACAATTGAGAAATTATTGCTTGCTGCCTCCAAAATCCACTATATTTGCACCCCGAAACGAAAGAGCCTGTATGCTCTCTCTACTTAGAAGCTAAGAAGAGTTCGTTTTCGGAAACATATTATGGCGTGGTAGCTCAGCTGGTTAGAGCGCAGCATTCATAATGCTGAGGTCGACGGTTCAAGCCCGTCTCACGCTACACTCCAAAAAGGTCGTTATCAATAGTTGATAATGGCCTTTTTAAATTTCCATAGAACCCTATCTCGTCAATCCTTGTCTGTATAAACTTTGTAAATAAAGCTGATTTCAAGTATTACATTAGAGGTAGGACTTCAGAAACTCAAATCTTTTAAAGTCATTGTTAAGAGTTTTTGTGAAAAGTCGAAGTTTTGATTCTCATATCACAAAAACTGAAATACGACATTCACACTAGGTTTTTTCCTTATAATTGGCTAGAAAATTGCATCTTTCAGAATATGCCACTTATTGAAGACATACAGAGGAAAGTTGACCTTACCATTTCAATAAAAGGTAGCTTTAATCCAACAATATTTCAGCCGTATTGGTTTGAGAAAATGGGTCTTTTAGAGGCTCACGAGATTGAGTCTATGCCTGACGAAGCAGAAGTAATGGTCCACAAGGAGGTTACCATCTTGAAATCGACCTTTTTTAATCTTCGTTGTACTAAAGAGAAGTTTACAATCTGGTCTCGACCCTATCAGTTTTCAAATCTATTGATTGACATAGTAACTGGGATTTTCACTATCCTGAACCAAACTCCTGTTTCTGAAGTTCAGTTAATGGCTGATGTTCACCACACATTGCAGAGTGATGACGGATTCGGCAAAGTGGTAAACTATACAATCAATGGATTTGATAGTTGTCAATTTGCCAACCCTAAATTGAAGTCATTATCATTAGTTGATGATGTTGAGAAAAGTGAAAATCCACAATTTATTCGAATTGATGATTGTGCTAATAACAAACGACACATACAACTATACATAGGCAGAGATTTTCATTTAAAGCACTTATATAGCTCTGTGAACTTTGGTGAAGTAATTCCAGAGTTTTTAAGCTCTTACGCTACTGATACTTTTGAGGCGTTAATTTCACGAATTAAAGATATTTTAGATTATGGTGATTGATTCATATTGCTCCAAACAGGAAAGTTCAGATGTCTTAGAAAGAATTTCAGCTGATGATTTTTCTTTAGATAAAGATTGTCATCACTTTGTAGCAAAAGATGAACTACCTAAAGAAGTACAAGATTTGACCTTTGATTCTACTAAGAAGGATTCAATTCGTACAATCCATAATATTGTTAACAGGTGGGAAGGCATAGTTGAGGAAAAGAACGATGATGTTATTTATGCAAGAATGTATGACTATGAGAAACAGAATGAAGATTTAGCTGAATTACACAGAAGTAATTTTCCAACAGCTTTCAATGACCCAGATGTACGTGTTGGGAGTTTGTTTTATCTCTACGTTGGATATACAGAATCCCCATATCGCTCTCAAGCAGCTATAATTAAGTTTCGTCCTATGCCTAGTCTAAATTTAACAGAGAATGACTACAATGAAGTGTTAGATAGAATTATATCAAATAAGCAACGACTGAATCCTATTCTAGATGAGCAAACCCCTTGCAACTGAAATAGAGGTCTCTCTTTTTGGCGGTCAAAAACAGGGGGAGTCTCAAGTAATACATTTAGGTCAGAACAATTGGATGATAGTTGATTCTTTTCTTGGAATCAAGTCACGAACTCCTATAGCATTAGATTATTTAGCTTCGATTGAAGTTCCCTTTGACAACGTTAAGGTAGTAGTGTTGACTCATTACCACAGAGACCATAGCAAAGGAATAGTTGAGATTGCGACGTCTTGTCCTAATGCTGAGGTCTGGATTCCAAGCGTATTTGATGGTGCCTCTTTTTTAGTTTTATTGAAAAAATTAGTGAGGATTAAGAATACAAGATTTAATCCTCTGTTAGATTTAAATGAGCTGTTAGCAAAAGATGACAATGGTGAGATTGAGTTAAAGAGGTGTAAGCAAGATTTAGTGCTTTATAGTTCTACAATTGGTTCGAATAGCATTGAAGTCATTGGTCTTAGTCCAAACGATAAAACCATAAGGCATTTCGAAAAGGAAATCAAGAAGGTAATTGACGAAGGAACAGAGATTGCGGAAATGGTTGATACTAAAGACCCAAATTATCAGTCAATTGCTCTTTTGCTCAAGACCCAAGGATTCAACATCTTACTGACTGGAGACCTCGAAGACCACGATACAGATATTGGATTACAGAGTATATTAAAATCCAAGCTCCTTGGCGATGAAAAGTCCAAAGTTTTTAAAGTTCCTCATCACGGTTCCGAGAATGGTTACAGTAAAAAGGTTTGGGACCATTTCGTAGAGAAAGATGATTCCTTTTTAATTATGACACCAATAAAAACTGGCTCCACTGTGTTGCCAAAAGCACCTATGATTCAGAGGTTAAAGTCTGACTACAAGTTGTCTTATATTACAGCTGACCCATATGATGATAAAGGAGGGTTGAAGCACAAGGAGAATACGAGACGAATAATCAAAGGCCTTAATTTGAATATTAAGAAGAACCAAGACTTTTTCGGTCAAATCAGAATAAGGAAGGATGTTACTAACAAGGCCGCTGCAAGTTGTGAGATTTTCGACAAGGCCTTGAAGATTTAGCTTATTTGCCTCCTAAGTGCCCCTAATTACATATAAAACCCTGTAAATCAATGCCATAACTAGCCCGTCTCACGCTACATCACAAAAAAGGTCGTTGTCTCCCCAAGGCAACGACTTTTTTTATTTTCCAGCTATTTCAAAGCCCTAGATGATCCCTGCTTCCTCACTAGGGATTCAGTTTATCTTTAATAATTACCCTTATAGCTTTATCCTCTATTTTGGACTCCAACCAAGAAATTATATCCAAATATAAAAACGGCCTCTTCTCAAATTCTTTAGTCTCTATGGATAACAACTTGTCTCTTAATTTCTTGAAAGCGTCATTGATGTCTGGAGCTGCTATCTTAGGTGTACTTCTTAGAAATTTTATAACCTCTAATTGTACCTCTCCGAGTTCCTTTAAGTTGGATAGATATCTATACAGTGACTTTACTTGATAACTGACTAGGTCTTCATTACCTGTGTCAAAATTGGCGATCAAGTTCAACATTCGTGCAAAACTCTGAATGTCCTCTCTAAATTCAGGATAATTATTATTGGTGATCTTATTAAGGTGCTCCCTTGTCTTATCGAGATCGCCTATTCCAAAATAGGCACTCCCTATTTTATAATGCATTACCAATATGCGATTTAGATCCCAACCATATTCATTTGTACTCAGAATTTTCTCTAGCTCCTCAAGCTCCCGAGATACTTTATACTCTGCATTTAGAAAAATCTTATTTAGAAAATGTGTCCACCTAAACAGATAGTAAAGAGAAATTTCATTTTGTGTAGGATGCGGCTTTTGGTAGATGTCAAATAATAGTAATTTTCTATACTCTTTATTGAATCGCGTTCTCTTCCCCATCATAAATAAGGCATTGAGAAGATTGTGATAACCCTTGATAAATGGCGTCGTCACCGTCACTTTCCGCGTAGGGTATTCATCATAGAGGTCGACCCACTTTCGAGAATACTTATAGTAGTTTGCAAAATTTTGTCCCATATTATAAAACCACACATAGGACTGGAACAGATAGAGCTTTTGATAAAACTCCAGTGATCGCACATCGACCTCTGGCAGTAATTCTGTGATGAAGTTCTTTAAGTCCTGATACTCTGCTCTATTCTTGACATAACCATGTCTGAGGTATCGTCCATATAATAGTAGGGATGCATTTGACAATTGATTGGTCAAGGCAATCTCTTCGAGCAATTCATTAGATTGTTGCGTCAGCTCGTCTGCCTTTGCTGACATAGATCCCGTCACATGTTGAGATTCTATTCTCTTTTCAAAATACAGAATCGACAACGCTAGCGTCTCATAATTAATATGCAGCGCTTGCTTTTTAGCTTTATCCAATAATTCTAGACATGGCTTATACAGTCCTTTTTCATAAAGAATTTTAGCAAAGTCGATTTGTTCTCTGACTTGTATGCCATCTATCTTTTTACTTTCTATCAGACGCAGACAAGATAAAAGTTGCTTATACAGATTCGCTTTAAGATTTGAAAGCTGAGATTTTTTAAGGCCATCTATTTTTTGAATGGCCATAGTGTCTTCATAGGATTTAGACTTCAATATCAGATCAAACAACTGCATAAAAAGGCTATCGCCTGCACTAGGGTTCCTGTTGACAAATATTCTGAAGCTACGCTTTTCAGCTTTGGTTAAGCTTTTGATTAATAGCACTAATTTATCTGAGGAAGCTCTAGGCATAAAGAGGTTATACTTTGCTAATATAGATGAAAAGACGGTGCTATCTGTATTATCATGGAAGGCATCTTGAGGGACATCTAGTTCTACAAGTGCACATTTGACGGCGTAATTGCACACAGCGTAAGTCACTCATAATCAATAAGTTATTGGTACAAACTTGATTTTGGACTTTGTAAGTCTTTTTAAACTTGGTTTGTCACAAATAAGTATCCCTTCTACTTTTAGCGGCTATATGGCTAATAAGATACACATATTCGACACGACGTTAAGAGACGGAGAGCAAGTTCCAGGATGCAAACTGAACCATAAAGAAAAACTCAAAGTGGCTAAATCTCTTGAGGCTCTCGGCGTAGATGTCATAGAAGCAGGGTTCCCGATCTCTAGCCCAGGAGACTTTCAGGCAGTAGATATGATCTGCAGAGAAATCAAGGAACCGACTATCTGTGCCTTGTCACGAGCGGTAGAGCAAGACATAAAGACCGCTGCCCAATCCTTGGCACACGCTAAGAGACCTCGTATACATACAGGCATAGGTACGTCTAGCCAACACATCAAATACAAATTCAATTCTACGCCAGATAAGATTATCGAAAGAGCCGTAGCCGCTGTCAAATACGCAAAGTCTTATGTAGAGGATGTAGAATTTTATGCCGAAGACGCAGGACGTACTGACAATGTGTACCTGGCTAAAGTTGTAGAGGCTGTAGTCAAAGCTGGTGCCACCGTGATCAACATCCCTGATACGACTGGCTACTGTCTT
Organism: uncultured Saprospiraceae bacterium; assembly: GCA_937929835.1. Taxonomy (GTDB): domain Bacteria; phylum Bacteroidota; class Bacteroidia; order Chitinophagales; family Saprospiraceae; genus RFSX01. Next base: position 14,573 of record CALFUU010000047.1, read on the forward strand.
CCTCACGAGTACGGACAGAAGATCAAGTTTCTCAAAGAAAATGTTGCAGGCATAGACAAGGTGGATATTTCGGCCCATTGCCATAATGACTTAGGCCTAGCAACAGCCAACTCTATTATCGGCGTAGAAAATGGTGTCACCCAAATAGAATGCACCTTAAATGGCATAGGAGAACGTGCTGGTAATACCTCTCTAGAAGAAGTTGTTATGATCCTTAAGCAACGATTTGCCGACAAGTATTACACTTCCGTCAACACCCGTCTACTTAATCCTGTCAGTCGATTGGTTTCAGAAAGTATGTGTATGCCTGTACAGGCCAACAAGGCCATCGTCGGTGTCAATGCATTTGCACACTCTTCTGGCATCCACCAGGATGGTGTTATAAAGTCAAGAGAAAACTATGAAATAATAGATCCCGCAGACGTTGGGGTAGATAAATCCTGTATCGTCCTGACAGCAAGAAGCGGTCGAGCGGCATTAGCCTATCGTGCCAAAGAAATTGGTTTCGAACTAGCTAAGGACGAGCTAGATGTGGCTTATCAGCATTTTATTGAATTGGCTGATACTAAAAAAGAAGTCGGGTCACAGGACTTACAGATTATGCTTAACGAAGTATTCCAGAATGTTTAAGAAAGCGCAAACACTTTTCGATAAGATCTGGTCTAGCCACGTGGTCAAAGAAGTGCCAGGAGGTAGACAGGTCATCTACATAGACAATCATTTCATACACGAGGTCACTTCCCCACAAGCTTTTGCAGGAATGAGGAAGCGAGGGATTGGCGTCTTCAGGAAAAATCAAACCTTAGCTACAGCAGACCATAATGTACCTACCAAAGATCAGCACTTGCCAATCAAAGAAGCCTTATCCAAAAAGCAGGTAGACACCTTGGTGCAAAACTGCAAAGACTTCAATATAGAACTCTACGGTCTGGGTCATAAGAGACAAGGCATCGTACATGTCATCGGTCCAGAGTTGGGCATTACACAACCAGGTAAGACAATAGTGTGTGGCGATAGCCATACCTCTACACACGGTGCATTTGGCAACATTGCCTTCGGTATAGGGACGAGCCAGGTAGAGCAAGTGCTTTCTACCCAATGCCTCATACTCAGTAAGCCTAAAAGAATGAGGATCAATGTCAATGGCCAGTTGCAAAAAGGTGTTACGGCTAAGGACATCATACTTTATCTAAATGCCCAACTAACTGTCGGTGGTTGCACCGGATACTTCGTTGAATATGCTGGGTCAGCCATAACCTCCTTATCGATGGAAGGACGGATGACCATTTGCAATATGAGTATTGAAATGGGTGCACGAGGTGGTATGATAGCTCCAGACCAAAAAACTATTGATTACCTAAAAGGAAAACCAGCTGTACCGACGGGAGAGGAATTTGAAAAATTATCTAATTACTGGAAACAGCTCTACACAGATCCAGACGCGACCTTTGACAAGGAGGTTTCCTTCGACGCAGAAGCGATAACCCCAATGGTCACCTATGGCACGAATCCTGGCATGGGAATGAGCATCTCTGATCTTATTCCACAAGGGAATTCGGCATCTTTTGCGGAGTCATTGAAATATATGGACTACAAGTCTGGTGAAAGTCTAGAAGGAAAAGAAATCCAACATGTGTTTATAGGCAGTTGCACAAATTCTAGAATAGAAGACCTCAGACTAGTGGCGGATTTTGTCAAAGGCAAAACCAAATCAAAGACGGTCAATGCGCTTATCGTTCCAGGATCAAAACAGGTCGAATCACAAGCAAAGGCAGAGGGTCTTGATAAAATTTTTGAAGCCGCAGGATTCGAGTTACGCCAGCCAGGCTGCTCTGCTTGTCTAGGTATGAATGAAGACAAAGTTCCAACTGGTGAGTATTGCATTTCTACCTCTAACAGAAACTTCGAAGGAAGACAAGGGCCAGGTGCAAGAACCATATTAGCTAGTCCATTAATGGCTGCAGCTGCTGCAATAGAAGGCAAAATTGTAGACATCAGAAAATACCTCAACTAATGGAGAAAGTTATCAACCTCACTTCTTCTGCGGTACCTCTACCGATGGAAGATATAGATACGGATCAAATAATTCCAGCAAGATTTCTCAAAGGCATTTCCAAAGAGGGTTTTGGAGAAAATCTTTTTAGAGATTGGAGATACACTAGTGCAGAGGAAAAGAACGAGAACTTCGTACTGAACAACCCTACTTATTCTGGTCAGATCTTAGTTGCCGGTAGAAATTTTGGCTGTGGGTCGAGTAGAGAACATGCCGCGTGGGCTCTAGCGGATTATGGATTTAAGATTATCGTTTCGAGCTTTTTTGCTGATATATTTAAAGAGAATGCGCTCAACAATGGCATACTTCCTATTACAGTTTCTCACGATCAGTTAGCTGCCATATTTTCTCAGATAGAAAAAGATCCGCGTTCACAATTTTCTGTCAATCTGCCAAATCAAAATTTCTATAACGATCAAGGTCTCCATATTTCATTTGAAGTGGATGCCTATAAAAAAGAGTGTCTTCTAAATGGGTACGACGACATAGATTATCTACTCCACTCAAAAGAAGACATTATTGCTTATGAGAAAAAACAAATGGTCCAGTGAAAAAATCAATTGCCATACTAAAAGGTGACGGGATAGGCCCTGAAATTGTTGATCAAACCATCAAAGTCCTAGACGCGATAGCTGATAGATATTGTCATCAATTTAACTACCAAGAGGCGCTCATAGGTGGTGTCTCTATTGATAAAAAAGGTGTCCCATTGCCAGAAGAAACTATAGCCACTTGCAAGTCGGCTGATGCAATACTGCTCGGAGCTATAGGTGATCCTAAGTTTGACAATGACCCGAATGCAACTGTGAGACCAGAACAAGGTTTACTTAAGATCAGAAAAGAATTGGGGCTTTTTGCTAATGTACGTCCAGTAAAAATCTACACGTCCCTCGAAAGTCTCTCCCCTCTCAAAAAAGAAAGACTAGAAGGTGTGGATATGGTGATCTACAGAGAGTTGACAGGAGGTATTTATTTCGGCAAAAAGACCAAAAATGCTGACTCTGCATCAGACTTATGTTATTATCATAAAGACGAAATAGAAAGAATAACCAAATTGGCCTTTGACGAAGCGACGAGAAGAAAATTCAAACTTTGTCTCGTAGACAAAGCCAATGTGCTCGAAAGTTCTAGATTATGGAGAAAAGTTGTCCAAGGTATGGCAGCACATTATCCAGAGGTAGAAGTGAGTTATCTATTCGTTGATAATGCTGCTATGCAACTTATTCTTAACCCTAGTCAGTTTGATGTTATATTAACATCTAACATGTTCGGAGATATCCTCTCTGATGCAGCTAGTGTACTTGGCGGTTCTATAGGGCTTTTGCCTTCTGCCTCCTTTGGCCAGACCCATAAGCTCTACGAACCCGTGCACGGTTCCTACCCACAAGCTAAAGGAAAAAACATCGCTAACCCGATGGCCACAATATTATCAGCAGCTATGATGCTTAGAGATTTCGGTATGGAAAAAGAAGCTACAGCTATAGAAGAAGCGGTAGAAGACTGTATAAATTTAGGCATCACAACAGAAGATATAAATAATGATGCGGCTAACAGTTGTACCGAAGTGGCTATGGCTCTTTGTAATATAATAGAAGGTCAGAGTTTGCACTCTACCATCAGAAACTTATAACAGCCTACTAACCATCAGCTACAGACTGTAGGTAGGCTACCTGCTTGATGCCCTTTATGTGTTACAAATAATTGCAAGAGCCAACACAATTAACCAACTTGCCTCCCAAAATCCAACGCTATGCAATTAACCTCATCAGCTTCTATACAAATACAAAAATCCATAGAAGAAGTATATGAAGGCATCGTCAATCCTGAGATAATGACTAAGTATTTTATCTCAGAGAGCAATGGTCGCCTAGAAACTGGTCAAGACCTGCTGTGGAAATTTCCCGAATTTGATGAGCGCTTTCCGATAACAGAAGTTGTAGTGGTAGAGAATACCTCAGTATCTTTTAAGTGGGATCCAGACACACAAGTACAGATACATCTAGAAGCCTACAACTCCACTAGTACGGTCGTCAACCTTACAGAAGGAAGCAAAGAATATTCCCCAGACAACTTGGCTTGGCTCATCAGCAATACTGGGGGTTGGTCTAATTTTCTGGCCTGCCTCAAAGCCTACCTTGAATATGGTGTACAATTGAGAAAAGGCGCCTATGATTTTATGAGAAAGTAGGCCGTCGCGCCCAACACTCTAGCTTCAATTTATTAGATACATAAGAACCAGCAATTACGATGTTGGCGTATATTGCTCTTATAACATACATTCTTATGAAATCACTAAACACTACACTTCTGCTTTTATCCTTCAGCACTTGTATGCTGGCGCAAACCAATACGGCCGTAATCAATGCCAACAACATCAGGACGATGATGCATTCTACAGGTCAATTATTTTGGGACTTTCAAGATGCTCAATTTCTAGTTCCTTTTACAGACCCCAATAGTCCTGCCGCCATCTTTGCGGGAGGGCTGTGGATGGGTGGTCTAGCACCTGATGGGGACATTAAAATAGCTTCTACAACCTACGAATCTAGAACAGAAAGTGTCTATGAACCAGGATTAAGAGACGCAGCTGCTGACCTCAATAAGGTCTGGAAAATCACAAAGGAAGATGTCCTCGCACTTATCGAAGATGCCGCTGATGGCAGCATAGACAATCCTATACCTGCGGACATCCTCGACTGGCCTGGAGCAGGTGCAGAAGGCGTAGAAAACATAGATGCCGCCCGCCTAGCCAATTTTGTCGACACAGATGGAGATGGCTTATACAATCCACAAGTAGGAGACTACCCTGCAGTAATTGTCAATGGCGAAGCTGTGATTCCAGATGAGATGTTGTATACGATATTTCAACCCAACGATGTCAATTTTGTCAATGTCCCATCTGTCGATGTCCACTCTTCTATGTATGCCTTTAGAGGCGAGAGCGATGATGCATTGTCTAACAGTCTATTCCTACAGCAAAGAATTATATCTAGAGAAGTAGAAGATCTCAATACATTTAGGTTCTCTTATTTTATAGATGCAGACCTCGGTTGCCATACCGATGATTACGTAGGTTGCGACATAGCGAGAAACGCTATGATCACCTACAATGCAGACGACGCCGATGGAAACAACGGAGGTTGTGCTGGTGCTATCACCACCTATGATGATCCGCCTATGATTTCATTGACTCTACTTAATCAGCCCATGACCCACTTCACTTATTATAACAATGCTGGCATCAATAATCCTGAACCCCCTACTACTGATCCTCAACTGCCTCAAGAAGAATATGCCATTATGGGGGGCGTCTGGAGAGATGGCTCGCAACTAACTAGCGGAGGAAACGGCTATGACCCCGCTAGCATGGACTTCGTAAGACATGCCTTTCCTGGCAATCCCAATAACGCCAATGAATGGAGTATGATTTCCGAAAACGTACCACTTAATGACCCTAGAACATTGACTACACATCAAATCCAGACACTCAGTCCAGGACAGACCCTAACCTTTGATGCTGTTATCAATTTTGTCAACTGTCCTGGCTACCTAACAGATTATGATAAGGTCTTAGACAACATCGATGAGTTACAACAACTGTATGATGATAGATTTGAAAGAATAACGGCAACAAAAGAATCTAGTATACAAAGTGAAGACGTGCAACTGTACCCCAACCCCAGCACAGGCAAAATATATGTAAAGTCTCAGCACCAATTCGAAAGCTACTCTATCAAAAATTTAAATGGTTCTGTGCTCCTACGAGGCTATGAGAAAGCGCTAAGGGAAATCGACGTCCCATTAGGTAACGGCATCTATCTTATAGAACTGAATACTGAACAGGGTCAACAATATTTTGATAAGATGATCATCCAAAATTAGATAGAGCTATTTCTAAATAAAAAAACGCCAATATTCAATCCGAGCATTGGCGTTTTTTTATAGCTATAACCATAACCAATTTCACTTTAAAGAATCCAATTCCATCTTGTCGATATTCTTTGAAGTATCTAGTGGTACGGTCTGCCACTTATCGTAATTCTTCTTCTTAAAGAATCGCTTGACTTTGGCTGGAACGCTACTCGACACACCATCATTATAGACTTCATCAAGGTACACATTGAAGGCTATCAACATCACGACCGTGGCGACAACTACACCTATTTTGATGTACTTGGTCTCTTCAGCATCTTTGGTAGATGGCTTTTGTGTAGCAGGGGAGTTCTCTGAGTGCTTCATAAAGGTGTCTGCAAAATAAATTATCATTGACAAAACACCAAGATATGTATCTCTCTAGCCCACATTAAAATAATTATTTCTTGCCGACTCCAAACTTCATCTTAAAAGCAAAATCAGCTATAAAAGCATATCGCCCTTTACTTTCTCTCAGTAGCCTCTCTCTATCATCAGATAATAAATAGTCCTTATCAAATAGGTACCCGTAACCTACTTGAAATGACATATCTAGAGCTATCATATTATCGATATGATAATGCTTACCTAGGCCTAGCAAGGCTCCAGCGTGGCCAGAAACTTGTTGACTGTATTCTGCAATTTGGAAGGCATTACTAGAATGCGTTACCCATTGAAATTCATCTACTCGCTTACTCCTATAACTTATACCGCCATAAATATTCACCTTTCTTATCCCGCCTAGTTTCCAAGTATTGTCGACCCTAATGCCGTTGTCAGCATATATCCATCCCAGCTCTAGTTCTGTCCTCCACTTTGGCATAAGGATATACTCCACGCCTACTGTAATACTAGGATCGGCTATCACCGCTAAAGGCCTAGTTGTGATCCACCATTGTGGATAATCATATGCTTCCTGTTCCACTTCCTCTACCGACTGAGCACTTACCTCAGTGTAGGAAAAAAGAAATAGTCCAATAAATACAAGACGCCACATAGACTTAGTTGAAATTTATAGTAGACAAAAATCCAATAGTATCATTAGCGATATTGTATTCAAACTGATGCAGCTGGCCTACATCCACCAACAATAATTTACCATCTGTGTGCGACAGCTCTCCTCCACTAAAATCAGGAAGGTGCTGCTTCAGTACAGGAGGCGAAACAGAAATATCATAGACACTCAATCCTGAGGTGGCACTACTTACAAACAACCAAGGGCCATCAATTAAAACGGCTTGTGGATTGGGCAGAGCAATAAAGTCTCTCAATACTATACTGTTGAGATCATCAATATTGTACAAGCCGATACCTAGTTCTTCGGCTCTTATAGAACATAAGGAATTAATGTTAATCAACAGCATTTCGTGTAAGGCTATACCCCCATTAGGACAAAAGTCCTGAACAGATATTGGATGCATCTCTAGGTTATTCGTCTCTAAGTTATATCCTCTCCAGCCATCAAAAGATCTTAAAAACACGAAGTCCTCATTGCCAACAAGGTCTCTGGGATTGAAATCAAATGTTCGGCGCCGTCTCTCTAGAGGTAGGCTCGGATCAGAAACATCAAAAGTGACCAAATCACTCCCGCTGGCCGCAAACAGAGTCTGTTCACTTATAACTAGCTTAGACAAATTAGGAGCATCATAATCAATAAAATCTTGATCACAGGAAAAGCAACCAATAATACCAGTCACCACGCATCCTAAAATAAACAGATAGACCAATTTTCTCATCTTTGACATTTTGGAGATTCTAACTCGACAGTTTCCCATCCGATTACCACACCTCTTGTTGTATCCACACATTCAAAGAATCCAATGAAATTCTCAGGGAATAAAGCCGTATTACTACCATCATAGATATTGGCTAGCTTGGTAAGGACACGTATTTGACTTGGATCGCTCATAGTGATAACCAATAGATCAATAGCATTATCTGCATAGAGAATCTCACCCTGAGTCGTATAACTCACTATACCTGGTATGTCCCAAAAATAAAGTGCCGAAGGTTGTGTCGGATCCGTATTATCCAGAACATAAATACCCTGATACTTTTCCATAGCCAATAGATAGTCCCCATAGAAAGAGAAATCTGTAGGCGTACTCAGTGTCCTAGGGTCTTGTGTAGAAATCAGATCTAGGCTTTCTGCGGGTAGGTAAAGGGGTCTGAGACCCTGTACAGCATCAGGTGGTTCCACATCAGGGCATATACAGGCAGACAGGAATAGAAAGAAAGATGTATAGAATAGATGTCTCATTACATAAGTGCTTTTCAAGTTGCTCTATATAAGCTTAGACGTCAGCTTATTCTATTACGTTGGGTCGACAGCTGATCTAATATGGGCACCGCACAAAATATAAGTGCCCGCTACTGGCGGTACATCCATCTCCATCTAATACTGTCTTGATTGCTCTGAAGCACCTAAGCTGATATATCGCCTGGATATATATACAACTGCAATATTGAAACAAGATGAGTATCTTTGCTTTTCGACACCTCAGATTGAGAATCCCCTACCTTTGGTACGCTTATTCTTGGAGTTTCACCCCTCCTAGTTTCGCAAAAATTATAGCAAATTATGAAAGGAATAGTCTTCGTTGGTTTTTTTGAGTTGGTAGAAAAAGAATTTGGCTACGAGATGGTGGACAAACTCATCGCATCTTGTAACCTAGAATCCAAAGGCATCTATACTTCCGTAGGGACCTACAGTCATAATGAGATGGTGCAACTGGTGACCAAGCTTTCTGAGTTTTCAGGCGTCGAAGTCCCTGTTCTACTAAAGACCTATGGACAATATTTTGGGAAGGCGCATCTAAGAAAATACAACATGTTCTATGAGCAAGCATCAGATACTTTTAGCTTCTTAGAGTCCATACACAATCACATCCACGTAGAGGTCAAGAAATTATATCCAGAAGCAGAGCTGCCCCACTTCGACAGCAATAGGGTTTCAGATTCCATATTAGAGCTCGTCTATACCTCAGCAAGGAAAATGAGTGCATTTGCCAAAGGTCTCATAGAAGACACCGCTCTATATTATGGAGAAGAAGTTGAGATCTCCCAAAAAAATATAGAAGCCGATGGAAGTAAAGTTCTGTTCACCATCACCAAATTGTAATGGACAAAGAGCTTCTACTGAGAAAAATAGAAAGACTCGAACTAGCGCGCAAGGCAGCAGAATCTATCCTAGAATCAAAATCACTAGAACTCTGGGAATCGAAACAACTCCTAGAAACGAAAGTACAAGAGCGCACACTAGAGCTGAAGCAGGAAAAGGAAAAAGCCGTCGCCGCACAGAAAGCCGAAAAACTTTTTCTCGCCAATATGAGCCATGAAATCAGGACTCCCTTGAATGCTATCGTAGGGATGATCCATCTGCTCAAAGAAACTCAGCTAGATGGAAAACAAGGTCAGTATGCGGACATACTCAAGAGCTCTGCCCTCATTCTCCAAAATTTGATATCTGATATTCTAGATTTTTCAAAAATAGATGCTGGAAAGATTGAGGCCATCAGCGAACAAGTCAACATTAAAACCCTCGTAGAAGAACTTCTTAAAATATTTGAACCTACAGCCAAAAACAAAGGTGTAGAATTAGGGTTGGCGTTTGACAAAAATATAGAGCCCATTCTCTTTATTGATCCCAAACTGATGCATCAAGTGCTCATCAATCTACTAGGCAATGCGCTAAAGTTTACAGACAGCGGACAAGTAACCCTCACACTAGAGCTTATCTCCAAAGAAGAGAATTGTCAGACCATCCAATTTTCAGTGGCTGATACAGGCATCGGTATTGCTGCAAACAAACTGGACTCTATCTTTCAGGACTTTACTCAAGCGGAGAGCAATACAGACAGAATATATGGCGGCACAGGCCTCGGACTATCTATTTCAAAAAAAATAGTAGACCTACTGGGCGGACAGCTCACTGTTAATAGTGTCGAAAATCAGGGTAGCAATTTTAACTTTATTCTAAAACTAAAAACCAATCCTACCAAGGAATCTAACACGAGCTCCACACCACAAAAGTTTTCTCACAGCTCTGGTCTGTCTGTCCTTGTCGTCGAAGACAATCCTATGAATCAAGTCTATCTAGAAACCTTATTGGACCAATGGTCTGTAAATTTTGAGATAGCCAACAACGGTATCGAAGCACTAGAATGGGTTAAAAAAAAGAAATTTACGCTTATACTAATGGATTGTCAGATGCCCATAATGGATGGCTATGAAGCGACAAGAACTATCCGACTTGACGACAAAGGAACGCCTATCATCGCCCTCACAGCTAGTTCTATGAGAGAAGACAAGGAAGCAGCATTGTCTCAAGGATTTACAGATTTTATGACTAAGCCGTACACACCAGAGCAACTCAAAGAAGTCCTGCTCAAATACGACATATAGGCTAGAACCTTATCCAATTAGCACATCCACAGAAGCAAAGCTACAGAAGTTGACATCTGCACAGAAAACCATAACTATATTACACACTTTAAAGACGACAAAGGGTCAGAACAAATAAGAACCGTCATACTATTAGAAATATCAAATGGATAACAGAGAAGAATACATCAGTAACGAACACATCGCTAGGTTACCGAGACATCTAAAACAATTCATCAAGCCGCAAAACTATAATGCGTACACGCCAATCAATCAAGCGGTGTGGAGATATGTTATGAAAAGGCTCGTTCAGCATCTCTCTAAGGTGGCGCATGCCTCGTATCTTGATGGTCTCAAACAGACAGGCGTAGATATTGATTCTATCCCCAATATGTATGGCATGAATCGTATCCTTAAAAAAATAGGCTGGGCAGCGGTAGCAGTTGACGGTTTTATTCCGCCCAATGCTTTTATGGAATTCCAAGCCTATAAAGTCCTAGTGATCGCCTCTGACATACGACAATTAGAAAATATAGAATATACGCCAGCTCCTGACATCATTCACGAATCCGCTGGCCATGCACCCATAATCGCTAATCCAGATTATGCAGAATACCTTAGAAGGCTCGGAGAAGTAGGTGCAAAAGCCATTCTTTCTAATCACGATATGGAGGTCTATGAAGCTGTCAGAAAACTATCTATACTCAAAGAAGCAGAGGGTGTCGAGCAATCTGAAATAGATAAAGCCGAAGAAAGTATAACCCAGCTACAAAACAAAGAAGTAGAGTTGTCTGAAATGGCACAGATTAGAAATCTCCAATGGTGGTCTGTCGAGTATGGACTCATAGGCACGCTAGAAAATCCTAAAATATATGGCGCAGGCTTACTCTCATCTATCGGAGAAAGCACCTCTTGTCTGGAGAGTACTGTAGAAAAAATTCCTTACTCCATCGCAGCAGCCCAAAAAGAATTTGATGTAACGCAACCGCAGCCGCAATTATATGTCACACCAGATTTTGCATTTCTTATGCAAGTTCTGGAAGAATTTTCTAACACCTTAAGCCTAAGAAAAGGCGGAGGCAAAGGCCTACAAAAACTTATCACCTCCAATATGGTGGGCAGTATCGAACTCAACACTGGCTTACAAGTTTCTGGAAAATTTTCTCGAGCCATACTCAATGAAGACAACGAGGTCATATTCTTTCAAGTAAAAGGTCCCGCAGCCTTAGCTTTTAGAGAAAAAGAACTTATAGGTCACGGCATAGATACCCACCATAACGGCTTCAGCTCCCCACTAGGCAAACTCAAAAACATAAATCTCGCTATAGAAGACATGGGACCTATGGACTTAAAGGCCTACAACTTCTACGATGGCAAGTGGCTTTCATTCGAATTTGAAAGTGGTGTAAAAGTAGAAGGTATGAATGTAACAGGGATTAGAAACATCTATGGCAAACTTATGCTTATCCAACTTAAAGACTGTACCGTTTCCTATAAAGATGAGATTCTGTTCTCTCCAGAAAATGGACTCTATAATATGGCTCTAGGCAGAGACATTATTTCTGCTTTTGCTGGTGCCGCAGATAGCAATTCATTTCCTAACTTGTACAGTGAATCTACCACAAAAACCATTAAGCCATTGCCGTCTCAGTCAAGTCACCCCTTAGACGAGCAGTACCGAAACCTACGAGCATACAGAAATAAAAAAACAAATGATCCAGCCTTCTTGAAAACTATGTTTGACGACATACAACTACGATACCCTAACGAATGGTTGTTGCTCTTAGAAATACTGGAAGTATCAGAGGACAAAGAACTCTCCGATGACCTTGTCGTTCACTTAGAAAAACTCGCCGCATCCAACCCAAAACTAAATTCTCTGATTATAGATGGTATGCAACTACTCTCCCAATCTATGACCAACGCTTAGAAAAAATTAATTAAGCCCCTGCGCCTATAATCGTTCTAAGAATCATATCTAACTTATCCAATGAAATCACACGGTATCGTCTCTATTGATCTCATCATAAAATCCCCACCCTCAAAGGTCTGGAACATCATAACGAGCAAGGCGTATGCAAAAGAGCTAGGCGCTACATTTGACAAAAATGCTTACGTAGAATCAGATTGGCAACTGGGATCCAAAGTACACTTCAAGTATGAACCAGATAAAATTGTCTCCACAGGCACAATTACCAAGCTTATAGAAAAAGAATTGATACAAGTCGGTTATGATTTTAGCGACTTCGATTATGAAGAAAGGTATACACTCAAAGCAATAGACGATTCCACATCCTTAGCAATCTTGGCTGGAGAATATACTGCTGACTTCGAAGCCCAAAAAGTAGTCTGGAACAACTGGCTACATAAAGTGAAAGAAATAGCAGAAAAATAATTCCCAAAAAAACAAAACCTATGCAAGTCACCGCCGAAAAAGATAAAGTTATAGCGGATATGATTTTTGGTGATATCTATCCGTATTTACGCAAGAAAGTAAGAAAAAAGGCAGGACTAAAGCAGAACTCCTGCAGGTTATAGAATGGCTCACAGGCTTTGACAAAAAACAATTGGATAAGCTCACAGCAGAAAAGGTGACGTACAAAACCTTCTTTGAAAAAGCGACCATACATCTCAATGCCCACTTGATCAAAGGCGTTATCTGTGGCTATCGCGTAGAGGACATAACTTTTGAGACAACCAAGAAAGCGAGACAATTAGACAAACTCGTCGATGAACTAGCCAAGGGCAGAAAGATGGAGAAGATTCTGAGGGAAGAGAAGGCTTAGTTACCTATCGGATAACAGATAATAAATTTTAATGCAATCCCTAGTGGGAAGCGGTCCTTCCTTTAGAAGTTAGAAGGTAGCGAAGGAAGAGGCAGACTCACTTTATCCTTAAAGCAAATTCCCCGAAGTCTAACTTCTAAAAGGACTGCACTGGGCGAAACGAAGTGAGTGAAATGTGAAGAACCGCCCCCGCTCTGTTATTTCAAAAGAAAAAGTCCACCCAATTCTGATGAATCGTTTCCTTACTTTAAATGGTCAATTTAGGACTATTGATCCGCATAACTGCGGACGAGTCAGATTATCTGAATTGATAGATAACCTATAGGCATAAAAAAAAGACCCAAACTCTTTAGCCAGGTCTTTTTTAATCCATTTTTTCATTATCTATCTGCTTATAAGACAGATTCTTTGCATTGTTACCCCTATGTAGAGGTGAGATTTTTTATATTTTTTTGTAATGACTACCTATT
>CALFUU010000048.1 GCA_937929835.1 uncultured Saprospiraceae bacterium
CACAAAGAGTGCATCCTAAATGGGAGATTCTTTAAATAAAAATTCTTTGAAATAATAATTAACGACTACTACACGATAAGCCTAGAGAGAAGACTTTGCACTGGTTAACTTTTTTTGTGTGGGATATAAAAAAGAGGCCACTATACATATTGTACGGTGACCTCTCAAAACCAACTAAAAAAATATTGCCTTGTTAGACGTATCTTCTTGCCTCTATATCAAATCGATCTAGATTCATCACTTTGTCCCATGCAGCAACGAAGTCTCTAACAAATTTAGCCTGACCATCACTACTTGCATACACCTCCGCTATAGCTCTCAGTATAGAGTTAGAACCAAATACCAAATCCGCTCTCGTTCCTGTCCAAAGCTTCTTGCCCGTTTTTCTTGAAGTGCCTTCAAAGATTTCTTGCTCGTCATCTATCGCGGTCCACTTAGTGCCCATATCCAAAAGATTGACAAAGAAATCATTGGTGAGGTGACCAACTCTTTTGGTCAAGATGCCATGTTGAGTACCACCCGTATTGGCACCTAAGACTCTTAGGCCTCCTATCAGTACCGTCATCTCTGGCGCAGTGAGGGTCAGCAACTGTGCTCTGTCTACGAGAAGACTCTCTGTAGATACAGCATACTTTTGCTTAAGGAAATTTCTAAAGCCATCCGCTTTAGGTTCCATCACGTCAAAAGATTCTACATCAGTTTGTTTCTGCGTCGCATCGACTCTTCCTGGTGTAAAAGGCACAGACATAATGTGTCCTTCTTTTTCGATAGCCTGCTCTATAGCAGCACACCCTCCTAGGACAATGAGGTCAGCCATAGAAACTTTTCCTTTAAATCCGTCTTGTATTTTCTTGTAAGCCTTAAGGACCTTGGCGAGTTGCTTAGGGTCATTAGCTGCCCAAGATTTTTGTGGAGCCAATCGTATTCTTGCTCCATTGGCACCTCCACGCATATCTGATCCTCTGTATGTAGCGGCAGAACTCCACGCTGTATGGACCATCTGTGCTGTCGTCAGCCCCGACTTCAATAGCTTAGCTTTGAGTGTGTCGATATCCTTTTCGCTAATGACTTTGGTAGGTGCTGCTGGAAGAGGGTCTTGCCACAGCAAGTCTTCTTGTGGTACCTCTGGACCGTGGTATCTAGACTTAGGACCCATATCTCTATGTGTCAGTTTATACCAAGCTCTCGCAAAAGCATCGGCAAACTGGTCAGGATTTTTATAGAAACGTCTTGAGATTTTCTCATAAGCTGGGTCATATCTCAGTGAGAGATCTGTAGTGAGCATACCGACTTTGAGCATTTCCCCTTTGTTGTGCGCATGAGGGACATCTGCAACGTCTGTCTTAGCCACCCACTGCTTAGCGCCAGCTGGACTCGTCGTCAGTTCCCACTCGTGCTCAAATAGATTTTTGAAATAAAGATTGGTCCACTCAGTTGGCTTCTGTGTCCAAGTAACTTCTAGACCACTGGTGATGGTGTCTGCACCCATACCGATACCTTGACTGTTCCTCCAACCAAACCCTTGTTCTGCTATATCAGCTCCTTCTGGCTCCTTGCCGACCTGAGCTGCATCTCCTGCACCGTGAGTCTTCCCGAAAGTGTGTCCGCCAGCTATAAGAGCTACCGTCTCCTCGTCATTCATCGCCATTCTACCAAAGGTCTCTCTTATGTCCTTTGCTGCTGCAAGGGGGTCAGGGTTGCCCAGTGGGCCTTGAGGGTTGACGTATATCAAGCCCATAATCACTGCTGCTAGAGGGTCTTCTAGTTCTCTATCTCCAGAGTATCTCTTCTCACCGTTTTCCCATTCTGTCTCAGATCCCCAATAGACATCCTCCTCAGGCTCCCACACATCTGCACGACCACCGCCAAAGCCAAAGGTCTCGAAGCCCATAGACTCCAAGGCTACGTTTCCGGTAAGGATCAGTAGATCGGCCCACGATATAGCACTGCCATACTTTTGCTTGATAGGCCATAATAACCTTCTAGCTTTATCAAGGTTGCCATTGTCTGGCCAACTATTGAGTGGGGCAAAGCGTTGCTGACCTGTACCTCCACCTCCTCTACCATCTCCAGTACGGTAGGTGCCGGCTGCGTGCCAGGCCATTCTTATGAAGAAAGGTCCATAATGCCCAAAATCTGCTGGCCACCACTCTTGTGAGTCTGTCATCAGATCGTGTAGATCCTGCTTGAGGCCATCATAGTCTAGGCTTTTGAAGGCTTGTACATAGTCAAACCCCTCATCCATCGGATCGGTCTTTCTTGAGTGCTGCTTGAGTATATTCAGTTTGAGCTGATCAGGCCACCAATCTCTATTGGTAGTACCTCCACCTGCAGTTTGGTGGTTTCTCATAGTGCCATTGTGAAAAGGGCACTTGCTGATATCTCCATTTTTGCTATCCATAGGTTTATTTTTTTAGTGACTGTAAAAGTAGTGTTTATGCTATATTTACATAAATGATAATTTAAATAGAAGTATTGACAGCATCAATATCAATTCCACAGATAAAATACCTGCTAGCTCTAGAGCAGACAGGCAGTTTTAGCCTTGCAGCTGAGGCTTGTTTTGTGACACAGAGTACCCTTAGTACGATGATCAAAAAACTAGAGACACAGATAGGGTTGTCTCTTTTTGATAGAAGTTCTAAGCCTATACAGATGACAGAGGAGGGGAGTGCTCTGCTGTCACAGTTCCGGCAAGTCCAGCGAGAGATGGAAAATCTAGAAGAATTGATACAACTCACTAAGAATGAGTTCTATGGATCTATGCGTATCGGTATCATTCCGACTATCGCACCTTTTTTATTACCGCTCTTTTTGGACAAATTGGTAGGCACGTATCCCCATGTCAATTTCAGTATAGACGAGATTACGACCAATGACATTACCAATAGAGTCAAGCAAAGGGAGCTGGATGTGGGCATCCTCTCCTTGCCGGTCAATGAAAAAGACCTTCTGCAACAAACACTGTTTCTCGAAGACTTTTTGGTTTACGATGCACGACAACCGACACATAAAAATTATAAGGTCAAAGACATAGACCCTTCACGATTGTGGTTGCTGGAGGAGGGGCATTGTATGACAACGCAGATCGAAAAAATCTGTGTCCTCAGGAAGCAAAGACAGTCGAGTAGTAATTTGGTGTACAAAAGTGGCTCTATTCTTTCCCTACTCGAATTGGTAAAATCAAACAAAGGGATCACACTCCTCCCACGTCTGGCGACACTTCGTGAAAATCTGTTGGACACCAATTGTATTTACCCGCTTATGGGTACCACGCCTGTACGTAAGATTGGCGTCATCACCCATCCTAATTTTGCTAAAAAGAGACTGCTCAAGATATTGGTGGATGAAATTCTCGAGGCAGTCCAGCCCATCCTGAGTAAGAAGAAAAAGGTGCAAGTCATTAACCCGTATTGAAATTAAAATGTAATCATCAATCCGCTTGAGCAAAGCAATATATTATTAGCGGAGGTCAAGGTTTTTATTTTAAGCCCAACGTGGCTATATGTGACAATAGTTAGTTGAATTAATTTCCAAATCTCCCAGACCAGAAGTATCCATATGCCTATTTTGTATAAGACACTAGACTGCTCGGTGTAGCGAAAACTGTGGTTTTCAGTCTATACATATATTTGATATAATTGCACTTTCATTGCTCTTGTCATTATTATTGTATCACTGCTTTACTTCACAAGTTTGTGACGAATATGGATACACACAGAACATTTAGCCCAATATTATAGCCTATGAATTCCCCCAATAAATATTCCTTCGACAAAGTCATAGATCGAGCTGGCACCAATGCCATGTCACTAACGGGCTATAGAGGCTATCTATTCGAGCCAGAT
>CALFUU010000049.1 GCA_937929835.1 uncultured Saprospiraceae bacterium
CAACGTACCTACCTTAATCATTCCAATGGTCAATATGGACAACAACCAACATAGTCCCAATGAGAATATAAGAATCGGAAACATAAGACAAGGCATTAAGATTTGTCTATCTATCTTGAATATGCAGTTTTGAAGTCTCACATAGACTCATATCTCTTAACCAGTAATTCCGAGTTTTGTGTTATGATGTTTAAACCAATGTTGAATGGATCTGCGCTAAAGGATTAAAATCATTGTGGCGACTATGATAGAATCTAACGTTAATGACGATAGGCTTGAAATCCAATTTTGATGAAAACTTTAGGCTATCAGGCTATCCTAGGATGTATAGCAAAATAGATGGTTCTACAGATACATATAAGGCTCCTCCTCATAAGCCATTTCCCCTACATTTTCTAGAACTCTCTTCATATATATCTTCCAAAATACCTTGGCAAATAACCAGTTAAGTGGATAATATATCGGCACGTTGGCGTGTAGAGCATAGCTATATTCTACTAGAATTTTTCTTTCTTCAAGTTCAGTCGTTTTCCATTCTCCAACAAACTTGTAGAAGCCCGCCATCCACGATTGGAATGCATCAACTTGTATTTTCCAGTAGGCATTTTCTTTTCTGTCGAGGATTCTATCTATGGAGGCAAACCCACCTTTTTGTAACAGAGACTTCTCGACGTGGATTTTTTTAGTTGAGCCTATTTGTCCCCAGTCGTTGTCATCTGTTGTATGGGTGACTTTTGGTGTGAGACCATACCCAGTGTGTATCTTCGTGACGTCACAAAGTATGGGTGTCTTAAAGGCTCTCTCTAGTGAGCAATTATAGATGGTGGAGACTTGGACTCGGAAGATCATTTAATTGAGATGCACTTTCAGGTGTTTTTATTTTAGTGCTATTGGCCTTGTCTTGAAGAAAATCATTTTGCCATTTTGTACTTCCATTCCTACGTTAGCGAATCTGTGAAAGTCTGGGATAAAAGTATTCTCATAGTCATCCCTGATCGTAATGGCCCATTTTTTTAGTCTACCATAAAAGATACAGTCTACAGGATTGGAGCGCAGGCAATTTTGTTCTTGGGAGTGCCCGCCTCTTAGGTCCATAGCTTTGACATTTTCAATGGTGTCTATGTAAAAGAATTCTTTGATTTCGATTTTTTCTTTTGAAGTCATCTCAATGTTTTGAGTACTAGACCATCGCAACCATTCTTGCTTTATCGCTTTCAATGCCGATATATCTTTTGCTATGGCACGATCAGTTTGATACTCTGCATCGATGCTCCTTCTCAAGCTGTCTATGGCGAAATCTAATTCGAATATATAGAAAGAGCTAGGATCGGATTCTGCGATAACCACATTGTCAGGTCCAAAAAATACTTGGCGTAAGTTTTCGGAGCACAGCGATTGGCCTTGTAAGAGTTGACTAATAGAAAGGATCAATAATATAACTAGGTTGATTACTCTCATCTGTCTTGATTAACGTATCACTTTGTTTTACTACACCAATTGACATTTCTCTTCCATCCACGCCTTTAGCTCTCCTTCTAGATGCGGGCAGAGTAGTTCTTTGACCTTGGTATGATAAGCATTCAGCCACGCTACTTCTTTTTTTGTGAGCAAGCTAAATTCTATGAGGCGGGTATCTATAGGAAAGTAGGTAATGGTCTCAAAGGTCAAGTAACCTTCATGTTCTGCTGGCACTGTAAGAATGAGATTTTCTATTCTGATACCGTAGTCATCTGTGACATAGTGTCCGGGTTCATTAGAGGTGAACATTCCAACTTTCATTTCCGTTGCTGACCGAGCCGAGACGCCAGGAGAGATGCTTTGTGGTGGCTCGTGGACATTGAGAAAAAAGCCCACACCGTGTCCCGTGCCATGTCCATAATTGAGGCCGTCTGACCATAGATGCTGTCGCGCATAGGTGTCTAGCTGCCCGCAGACTGTCCCCTCGGGAAAGACCGCCGTGCCTAAGCCGATATGACCTTGTAAGACGCGTGTATAGGCCTGCTTATGATGCGCTGGTGGTTCTGATAAGGTAATCGTTCTGGTGATATCAGTCGTACCATCCATATACTGCCCACCGGAATCCACCAGGAGTATGCCTTCGTTCTGGATGTCAGCGGAACCCACTTCAGGTGGTCTGTAGTGGATTATCGCTCCATTGCCTCGATAGCCGACTATAGCAGAGAAGCTGTTACCAAAGTAGCCTGGCTTCTCAGCTCGGCACGCCGTCAGTTTTTCTGCAAACTCATATTCTGAGACTGTTCTTTCTTTGACAGTCTGTTCTAGCCAGTAAAAGGCTTTTGACAGGGCCAACCCATCTTTGATATGCGCTGCTCTAAAATGCTCGATTTCTGTAGGGTTCTTGATGGCTTTGAGCTGTCTAGAGATGAGTTGTCCCTCAATGACATTGAGTAGGGGATTGATGGCATCATAAAGCTGGACATTGAGTGTGGCCTTATGTATCAATAAGCCTTTAGCGCTCGTGAGTCCTTTGAGATAGGGAGCTATGTCTTTATAAGGTCTCAGTTCTATCTTGTCTTCCGCCAGCTTGTGAGCTAGATCTGATGAGACTTTAGCCACATCCAAGAAGAGCAGGGTCGTCTCTGGTCCTACCAAGCAATAGGAGACAAAAACAGGATTACACTCTACGTCACTGCCTCGGAGATTCATCAGCCACGCAATATCATCTAGGGTAGTAATGAGGTGAGTGTCGGCACCGAGTTGGTCCATTTCTGCTCTGACACGACTGAGCTTGTCAGCTCTAGATTCCCCACAGTACTTGAGCTCGAGCTCAAATATGGCTGCAGTGGGTAGGGTAGGCCGCTCTGCCCACACCGATCCTATAAAATCCTCTGTAACATCCAGTTTGTGGCCTTTCTTATCGAGGTCTTTAGCATATCTGTCCCTTTGAGCTACCGAAGCCATAGGCCCATCGATGATGACTCTGGCGCCAGATGGCAGTTCTGCGAGACAATAGTCGATATAACCCGGGTGGTGCTGCTTGGTCATTTTATGTAGTTCAAAACTACTGCTCGCCAACTCCTGCTCTCCCTGAATAAAATATCGTGTATCTGTCCATAGTCCAGCGTGATCCTGCGTGACCAGTACGGTTCCTGCCGATCCTGTAAATCCCGAAATCCACTCTAGGGACTTCCAGTAGGTGGCAGGATATTCGCTTTGATGCGGGTCAGAGAGGGGGAGGATATAGGCGTCAACACCTTTATTGCGCATCTTATCTCTTAGTTGGGCAAGTCTAGAGTCTATCACGTATTATGATTTTTTATAATGTATTATTAATTGATAATAAAGGTGTTAAATATTGACAATAAGTACAATATGGCACCATATTTGGATTGTACAACTCGTAATCAGCAAATTAGGCTGATTTGAACGAGATTCAAACATAGATTGTTAAGATTAAGTAGTCGAAAAGATGTTAAAACAAAGATTAAGTCATAGAATGCTTCAGAAGCTGTCTCCTCAACAGATACAGCTGATGAAGTTATTGCAGATACCAACTGCAACCTTAGACCAAAGAATTCAAGAGGAATTAGAGTCTAATCCTGCCCTCGATGAGAGTGATGATTCAGAAGGGGAAGTCTATGACCTAGATGACAAAAACGACGAAGAGTACGAGGATGAGATGAAGCCTGAGGAGTTTGAGCTCGACGACTATCTGACTGAGTACATCGAAGATGATCCGATCAGCTACAAAATGAAGAGCGAAACCATCTCTACAGACAATGATGAGAAGACAATCCCCATCGCTGTCCACACGAGTTTTATGGATCACCTCGAGAGACAATTGGGTCTCTTGGAATTGGGTAGCGAAAAAGATTATAAGATAGCAGAGCAAATTATCGGAAGTATAGATACAGACGGCTACCTCAGAAGACAGCCTATAGCGATACTAGATGATCTACTCTTTACTCAGAATATAGAAGCGACAGTCCCTGAAATAGAAAATGTATTGGCGAGTGTCCAGAGAATGGAACCTGCGGGTATAGGCGCTAGAGATCTCCAAGAATGTCTGGTTATCCAAATCCAAGATAAGCTGGACAAGGAACCTAATGTCAATAGAAAGCCGAAGCAATTGGCTCAAAAAATTCTCGAAAATCACTTCGAGCAATTCACTAAAAAGCACTACACAAAACTTCAGAAAAATTTATTTATTTCTGAGTCTGAATTAAAAGCAGCAATAGAAGAAATATTAAAGTTGAATCCGAAGCCGGCGAGTGGTTTTTATTCTCCTAATGCGAACACAAATCAATATATCGTTCCAGACTTTATCATCAACAATAGAGATGGACTAGAGCTGATACTCAATAGTAAGAATGCGCCTGATCTTAGGATCAATGATCATTATATGGATATGCTGAATACTTTCAAGGACAGCACGAGAGGTAGAAGGGCAGGGAAGAAAGAAAAAGAAGCTGTGATGTTTATCAAGCAGAAAATTGACTCTGCTAAGTGGTTTATCGATGCGATCAAGCAGAGGCAAGAAACTTTATATAATACGATGTATTCTATTATGCAGTTTCAGCAAAGCTACTTCCTTTCAGGAGATCAAAGGACCTTAAAGCCTATGATCCTTAAGGATATCGCTGAAGTGACAGGCTTAGATATTTCTACAATTTCTAGGGTCGCCAACAGTAAGTTTGTACAAACAGAATTTGGAACTAAGAGATTAAAGGATTTCTTTTCTGAGTCTATAACAACCCAAGATGGCAAAGAAGTATCGACGCTAGAAGTCAAAAACATCCTCACAGATATCATCAGTGCTGAGGATAAAAGAAAGCCTGCTTCCGACGAGAAGTTGAAAGAATATCTTCAGAAAAGAGGCTACAACATCGCTAGAAGAACAGTTGCTAAGTATAGAGAGCAACTCAGTATTCCTGTCGCGAGACTGCGAAAGGAATTATAAAAGAGAACTCACGTAATTTTAAAAAAAGCGCTCCATAAACGTATGAGAGCGCTTTTTTTGGTTTATAGGTGAGTGGAGAAAATGATTTTTTGCAGATAATTTTTTATCCGAATCGTCCACTTAGGTATCACTGAAAAATTTAATCTACGAGAAGTGAAACTTAGCCTCTGGCCTCTTTCACTTTAATGGGAGATTCTATTTTTCACTTGTTCGCTAAGTAGGCTTCCTTACCCAAGCAGTACCAATTGCACTCAGTTTCTTTAAAGAAAAAAGTACCTTCGTGATGAAGGCCTATGCGGCTAAGTATTTTGTTAGACCCTAGGTTATCGACATCTGCGGCGCCACATATTTTGTCAAAGCCTCTCGTCTCAAATCCATAAGCTAATGAAAGTTGAGCAGCTTCAGTGCCTAAGCCTTTGTACCAATGTTTTTGTTTCAGTCTGTAGCCTACATCATAGTAGGTAAAGTCTCTGACTCTATCCTCTATCTTCAGTCCCGCCCAGCCGACAAAGGCACCGCTAGATTTTTCTATGATGGCGGATCGACCGAGATTGTTTCTTTTATATTGACCCTGGATATCTTTTATGATGGCCATTGTTTGCTCTATAGTGGTGACTGGGTTCTTTCCAAGGTACTTATGGACTAGAGGGTCAGAATCCAGTTCATACATATCTGAAGCATCCTCTTCTGTTATGTCTCTAAGGTAAATACGTTCCGATTCTATAAGTATGGACATAGGCTTATCGTTGTAGGTTAAAAGTACAAAGCATCTTGGTGTTTCTAAGGTCTAGAGCCACTTGTATTTAAGGCACGGGATTTCCCATCGATGGTGTAAATTTGTGGCTCTCTAAAGACAGACAGACCTCCTTGAATATACTCGTTATCATATCACAGTTCCATCCCGCACAGACACCCAACACGCTGCGGTGGATGCCACTGATCCAAGAGATGTTGCGACGAGGTCATCTTGTTTCGGTCTTAACAACTAAGCGGCGTGGTAGGCCAGATGTGGAGGAAGTCGATGGCATAACTATCTACAGAGCAGGGTACAATACCTTATTGGATAGGCTTTATGACTTGACCAATATGAAATCACGCCGTAATGAAACCGGTAGTAGTGTCGGTAGCCCAGGACTATTGGCGAGTATCCTGCAGCGGGTGGCCGATAAGACTTGGCGCAAACGCTACTGGCCAGATGGGAGCAAGTTATTTCTTAAGCCTGGTATTAAGCAAGGAAAAACTATTATCAGGGAGAGAAATATTGATCGCGTTATCTCCGTAGGTCTACCTTTTACGGCACATCTTATCGGGCAAGCTATCAAAGAAACGAATCCTACAGTGTGGTGGCAGATGGACATACAGGATCCCTTTTGTTACTCCAAAGAATTTTGGGTCAATAACCATGATAGGTACGCAGACAAAAATGTAGACGCGGAAAGGAAAGCATTTTCTATTTGTGATAAGGTCACCGTGACCAATACAGTAGCGCAGGCTAGATACGCAGAACTGTTCCCTCTGCATACTGCGAAGATAGAGGTCACCACGCCACTTTTTGCCTTCCCCGAAATTGTAGAGAGCGATGAGAATAAGTTCTATAAGATGTACCTCTATGCTCGCAAGACGCATCTAACTTATGCTGGTTCATTTTATAATGGTGTCCGCTCAATAGAGCCCTTTCTTAAGTTCTTGACGTATATGTTGGAGCTGGAGCCTAGCTTGTTCAATGAGATTCAGTTTCATTTTGTGGGCCAGATGGATGCAGGTACAATGAAGCTGATTGATGCTTATCCAGAAGTTAGAAGATGGTTTGTCCTCCACGGATTCAAGAACAGAGATCAAACGATGGCCGCACTACAACAAACGGATCTCGTTATGAACTTTGGTAACTCGACGGACTACCATCTGCCAAGTAAGGTCGTAGATTATTTATATCTTAATAAACCTTTGGTCAATTTTGTTTCCATAGATAATGACTCTACCAAGGCGTTTCTCGCAGATAAATCTCTTTCTGTGAGCCACGTCCCTATCAGTAAAGACTTAGCGTCGGCTATGCAACTTTTCAAATCATTCCTCACGTCGGCGCCATCTGAGGTGGAACTCAATCCTAAGGCCATTGCCGAATATACACCTAGTGCTTTAGTGGAGGCTTATCTGTCTTAAGTATGTGCTCTTAGGGCAGTCTTTAAGCGAGTATAAGTTTCAGGTTCATTGATCAGTTGTAATAGGCCTGCCTTGAGACTGGCTCTTGTCGGCTCTACCCACAAGGCTGCATTTGGAGGCAGTTGTTCTTGTAGACCGCCAACTTTAGTTATCACCATAGGGATGTTTGCGCTGATGCCGAGAGTGAGTACGCCTGATTGTGAGGCATCTAGGTACGGCAAGACTAAGATGTGATGGGTGGCCAGAAGTTTTCCTACTTCTGCTTCCTCTAGATGTCTATCAGTAATATTTAATTTGGAATGCTTGGTTGTAATAGGTCGATTTTGCTTCCCAGCTATCGTCAGTTTATTTATTGGTAATTCGTCGATCACGGAGAGCAATAAGTCAAGGCCTTTGTATGCAACGCCGCGGCCCAAGAAGAGCAGTGAGGGTGTAGTGCTATGTTCTAGGTTTTGCTTCTCAGTGGATTGAATAAGAGGGTGGGGGATGACTTCGTATTTCTCGTCATCACCCATTTCCGCTATAGCTTGCTGCCGTACATAGTCTGTAAGAAATATAACTCTGTCACTCAATCGAATCATTTTCTTCTGATAACTTTCTACTAGAGCAGATTGCTCCCCTGAGTGGGTTTTGTAATCGTGAATGGTCAGTGATGTGACTAGATAGTTTTTTTGAGCAGCCTTAATAAAGTTCAGATTCCAAGGATGGAAAGCAGGAAAGTAAAACTCTATAGACCCATATGTTTTTATAAGTTGCTCTACTAGGTTGTCTATTTTTTTTTGAACGGTGAGACTTCTCAGCAAGTGTTCTAGCTTTCCTCTTGCGGTAAGTAGCGTGTAGGTATTGTATTCTCGTTGGAAGAGGGGGGCATTTTCTTTTGTGACAACAAGGGCAAGTTGTTGATCTTGTAGTTGTGAGAGCATAGCCTGTGTGTAGGTCAGGCAGCCTTTTCTACTGAGATAAATACCTATAATAGTCTTGTTGCTTCCAAACATAGTCTAAAAATAAGAAAGGCAGCCACAACGAGTGACTGCCTTTACTATCAAAGTTTATTTTGTGAGGACTAATCTCTTAAGGGATTCGCTAAGTCTCTATTAATCATCGTATCTATTTGGAAAGTCTTTAGATTCTTACCGACTATATATCTGTCTGGGTTGAGCACATATATTTCAGGGGTAATATCCACATAGTATGTTTTGTATATAGACCTACTCGTAGGATCCCAGATTACTGGGAACGGAATGTTATTTTTCTTGATGTAATTAGCCAATTCGTTAGGGTCGTCTACATTGGAGTCTAAAGCAATCGCGTAGACATCACGACTTTTGCCTTGTGCTTTTTGTTCGTTATACCATTTGACCAATTTTGGTGTCTCTTCTTGACAGTGTTCACAACTTGGGGCAAACAAATAAACGATAACATAATCTTCATCATTGTCAAAAAGGTTGTGTGTCTTCCCAGATAAATCTTTGGAGATAACATTAGGGCCTTTTTCCCAAATGAGTGAGTTTTGCATTTCAGAAGCTCTCTGCTGGAGACCATAGATAGTTAAGGAGTCTGCCCAGAAAGCTCTATCTTGATTAAAATATTTTTGAAGCATCTTCACGTGGACTTTTTCTGGATCCATCAACGTACACTTCGTAGGTTCATATTTTTTGACTATCCAGTTTGCGATATACTTAAAGTATTCTGGATGCTCTAGTGTCTTGTCTGTCAGTAGATAAGCACTTGATAGAATAGAGTCTTGATTTTGCGGCGTAAGTTCTTCGAAGAACCTAGCGAGTTTGTTTTTGATTACAGGGGTTCTGATTAATCTCCTGTCACTAAAGTCTACATCATTCCAGAACTCTTGTCTGTAGTAATAAGCCAACTGCTCTCTTGGTACATCATCTCTGACTCTAGGATTGGCTCCAGCTCTTTTAAATTTTTCAAACAAAGTATTTGGATACTTTTTAAATATGGCTTGCAGTTCCTGATCTCTTCTATCTAGAAGAGCATTTTGCTCAACTTTGGCTGCTTTATAGGCTTCTGTACCTTCTTGCGCAGCAGTGATTTTAGCGTTGACGGCTTGTAGTTGCTGATTGCCTATTTTTTCGAAAGCAAGATTCTCAAAGAAAGCAGAATTCTCATCACTACCCTCAATTTTCATATCGCCATCTGGATTGGCAGCGGTTGTCTCTAAAGAAAATTTCTGGTCCTCACCTAGCATCACTTGCAAATATCTTTGATCAGCAAATTTCACATAGAACAATCCTTGGGGGTATCCCTCTGGGTTAGTGAAACGCATCACGCCATTAGCTGACCTAGAAGTTGTGTCGGCTAAGTAATTTTCTTCTGCATAAAAACCTATGAGGTCTGCTCTTCCTGGAGGTGCGCCTTTTACTGTAATCGTAAAGTCCGCCGCTCCCCCTCTAGGCGGGATGTTGTTTTCCACTTCGGCTATTGCTTCTGGAGTAGGGTAGCCTCCTGTAGAAGGGGCTATGTTTCTACCATTGGCAGTAGGTGCAGCCGCTCTTTTTTGAGGTGCTTTTGTTTGGGTTGTAGGTGTGGTCTGAGAAACCGCCTTTTGTTCCTGTCCTGAACAGGCTATCAAGAAGAAGGTCATCAGTATCATCAAAGCTTTCATATATCTGTATGTTTGGATTTTCAAAATTAATGTAGCGTCACAATATCAAACAAATCTTGGGCTATTTTTTTAGCATTAAAGTGCTCTTCTGCCAGTAATCTCCCCGCTGTACCCATATTATGCTGTTGTGCTGTACTTAGGGTGGCAAATTTAGTCATAGCGGCAGACAAACTCTCGGAATCAGCTACATCTACTAAGTAACCATTCTTTCCTTCGATTATTGTCTGGCGGCAGCCTGCAGTTCTAGTTGTAATGATAGGCTTGGCCATCGACATCCCCTCGAGGACGATCCTTGGCATCCCTTCTCTATAGGAGGGCAGTACAATGCAGTCTGACTTAGCGATAAGCGGCTTGACATCCTTGACAAAACCATGGTAGACAATGGAGCCTTCATCTATCCAACTCAGCAGTTCACTTTTCTTTACCATAGAAGGGTTATTTTCGTCTAGCTCTCCTACTATCCAGAATTCTGCATTCTTGACCTGGCCTCTAAGTCGCTTGGCAGCTTGGACAAATTCCATAATTCCTTTGTCATATAGCAGCCTTCCGATATAGGTATAAATGATTTTATCCTTGATAACGCCATTGGGATGTGGAAAGTAGTGAGTGGTATCGACACCACATCCATTGATCGCTATGCCTTTTTCTTGAGTGATAATTTTTTCATCTATAAAAAGTTGTCTGTCGTCTTCATTCTCGAAAATGAACTTACTGTGGGCTCTTTGAGAC
Source organism: uncultured Saprospiraceae bacterium (assembly GCA_937929835.1). GTDB lineage: Bacteria > Bacteroidota > Bacteroidia > Chitinophagales > Saprospiraceae > RFSX01. Next base: position 10,437 of record CALFUU010000049.1, read on the forward strand.
AATCGGTACAGTATTTTGGTAACCTTGTGGGTGAGCCCTTGGTGCAGAAAGGCATATCCTAATCCTGTAATAACGGCCATAGATCTGACGCCTGCCATTCTCGCTGCTAGCCCACCGTAGATGTTGGGTTTGTGTGTATAATGGAGCACAAGATCTGGCTTTAGCTTTTTGTATATTTTTCTCAGTTCAAACGTAAGTTTGAGATCTTTAATTGGATTTTTTCCATCTCTACTGAGGTTGTGAAGTGGAATGTGCTTTACAGTCGGGAACTGTTCTTTATAAGTGATGTATTCATCTAAGGGCGCAATCACCACGACTTGCTTGCCTTCATCCAGAAGTTTCTCGATGAGGTTCAGTCTGAAGTTGGAAATATTCCAAGTGGTATTGGCGACTATGGCGATTCTGCTACCCAAGGTCTAGAGATACTCTTTTTGTGTGATCGATTTTCTTAGAGCCTTTATTTCTTGTTCTTGACTCTTAGGATAGACAAGAAGGACATCCTCTTCATCTATGACAATATAATCTTTGAGGTCTTTAATGACCACAAGTTTTTTTGCATCCGATTTGACGATGCAGTTGTTGCTATCGACAAGTAGTGTGTTGTCACCGATGACAACACTGCCTTGCTCGTCTTTGTCCATATAAGCGTGCAGAGCATTCCAAGTACCTAAGTCACTCCAACCTATGTCTACAGGTATAGTGTATACGTTAGTTGCTTTTTCTAGTATGGCATAATCCACAGAGATACTCGGTGTCTGTGGGTAGACTTCATCGATATAATCTTGTTCTGCCGCAGTATTGTATTTGGATTTGTCCTTAGTGAGTATGTCCAGAATTGCACTAGCATTTTTCTGAAAACTATTGAGAATGGTCTTAACGGACCAGACAAATATACCGGCATTCCAGTAGTAACCACCAGCAGCTAAGTATTCCTGTGCTTTGGCTGTGTCTGGTTTTTCTCTGAAACTGATGACCTCTTGCATATCTCCACTGCCACTCTTGGCTTCGATATATCCATATCCCGTGTCGGGTCGTGTAGGCTGTATGCCTAGTGTGAGGATGGCCTCATTCGTAGAGGCGTGCTCCAAGGCTTGCTTTATCTTGCTCAGAAATTCTGCTTCCTTAAGTATGACATGGTCCGAAGGGGCGATAACAAAAGTCGCTTCTGGATTCATCGCTTCTAACCGCAAGGCGGTATAGGCGACACAGGGAGCTGTATTATTTCTTGAAGGTTCTGTGATGATGTTGGAGGTTGGTATTTCTGGAATGTGCTCAGCAACCAATCCCTTGTACATCTTATTGGTGACTACTAGAATTCTTTCTGGTGGTACTAAAGAAGTGAATCTCTCATATGTCAAGCGAATCAAAGACTTGCCCACACCGAGTATATCTAGGAATTGCTTAGGTAAAGTTTCTCTACTTGCTGGCCAAAATCGTGAGCCCACTCCACCAGCCATAATCGCTATGTAATAATTGTCTTTGTTCATTTCTTATAAGTTTAGTAGTTCGCTAGTAGGTAAGCCTTTGAAGAGCTTTCTTACTAGTTTGGATTCGGGAAAAGGTATAGACCAAGCTGTCAAGAAAATAATTTTAATATCATTAAAGATATTGGCTCTCTCTTGATACCACAATTCTAGTTTCCCTTTATATGGTGCGATGACTTGAGCATAATATTCCTGTACTGGTCTGTCGGTTTCTGTCATCAGTTTTTCTTCATCTCTAAATATGATAGACCCGATCGAAGTGATGCCAGGCTTTTCATTGTATATGGCTGATTGTACCGTTTCGGGATAGACATCAAAGTCTACTTTCATCTGCGGACGTGGTCCTACTATAGACATATCTCCTTTGAGTACATTGATGATCTGAGGCAATTCATTGACTTTGGACTTGCGCAGATACTTCCCTATCGAGGTGACTCGCGGGTCGTCTCTTACGGTAAGACTGCCTGTTCCCATATTAGGACTATTTTTCAACATCGTCGCGAATTTCCAGATCTTAAAATTTTGATTTTTATGGCCCACTCTATTTTGTTTATACCAGACTTCTCCTTCGCCAGTGAGCTTTAGTAGAATGATTATAGGTATAAGAAACGGGCTGAGTATAACCAGTGCTATAATGGAGAGAGTGAGGTCTAATATTCTTTTGACGAATGGATACATCAGTACGCTTATTCGTAGACTTTCTTACCCGAATTGATGTAGTCGGCATACCATTCCATTGTCTTTGTGACACCTTTTTTCCAGTTGACTTTTGGTTGGTAATTCAGTTCTTTTTTGGCCTTAGTAATATCTGGACAGCGTCGAGACACAGACCCTGGATATGTCGGGGCATTTTCATATGTTCCTTTGTATCCCATCACTTCTCCTGAGTGCTTTATGAGATCCTCAATGGTTATTTCTTCTTGGGTGCCGATGTGATAAGTCTCTCCATTGCCACCTTTTTCCATAGCATCTACAGTGCCTTGTACGGCATCGTCGATATAGCAAAAGGCTCTTGTCTGATCGTGTCCATAGACTTTAAAAGGAGCCTCTCCTTTGATGAATCTCTGCGCCAGATGAGGGATAACATGCTTAAAGCCCATACGTGGTCCGTACACATTATGATACCGCACGATAACATTCTCGAATCCAAATACCTTGGCGTAATTATGGAATCCAGACTCGCCAAGCATCTTCGTCACAGCGTAGGTAAATCGAGGATGTTTGATGTCACTAATCGTAAGAGGCACTTCTTCTGGTGTCGGTATCTTGTAGTTAAAGGCTTCCACGGCACCTGCATAACATTCACTAGTAGAAGTGAAGAGGGTTCTCTTGACTTTTGTCGTCTTAAGCCACTCAAGTGTATTGAATATCAGAGCCGTATTAATTCTTATAATCTCATTCGGGATACTCGTAGTATAATCTACGCCTACCACAGAGGCCAGCATATAGACCTGGTCATAATCTTTCTCAAAGGCTTGAAAGTATACGGCTTCTGTCAAATCTGCTTTGATAACTTTAATATCATTATGTGCGACGACCTTCCTTAAGTCTTCATCCATCTTGCCTCTAAAGAAATTATCTGCTATCGTTATTTTATAGTCCGTATTCTCTGCCAAATACTTGGTGAGGTAATAACCTATGAAGCCAGCTCCGCCTATTATCAGTACTTTCTTTTTCATATTACATATCTCCTCTTCCGAGGACTTTTACCTGATGTTTTGTTAATAATTTTTCTAATTGTATATCGGTATAGATGCCGATGGTGTCATAGATGAATGTTTTTTCCATCTCTAATAATTCTTTGATAAAGCTGTCACTCTTGTAATCACTATGTCCTGTGCTGATGACAATAATATCTGGTTGTTCCTTCAGCAAGTGTTTGTGATCTTGTGCAACTTTTAATTTCTTTTCTTCCCAATAAGGTATGTGTGGGTCGTGCAGTACTATGTTGGCTTCTGCGCGCTCGAGACAATTGTAAAATATCTCTACTGGTGTATATCGGGTATCTCCTACGTCTTGTCGATAGGAGACGCCGAGCAGTAAGACTTTTTTGTCATTTAAGTCTTCGATATTTTTTCTAAGGTACTCAAAGGCATACACAGGCATCTTGTCGTTGATGGTGACACCCTTTTCACTTTGAGTGAGATGCGCACCTTCAAAAAGCTTCTGCTTAGACCAACTCGCCAGCAAAGGATCTTTAGTCAAGCAATAGCCACCTACACCCATTCCTGGCAGCATAATGTTTTTATGGGTCGGCCGCATGCGTATCGCTTTGACAACTTCATAAATATTGACCCCAGCTTCTTCGGCAAATCTTGTCCACTCTACCATAAAAGCAATATTCATCGCTCTAAATGAATTTTCTAGAACTTTAGCCATTTCTGTGGCATTGGTATTACCTAGTCTGGTCAAAGGGTATTTCTCGGTAGAAATAATTGTCCTTAAAAATTTCTCTGTTGCGACTGCGCTCTTATCATCGATCCCTGCAAATACGCGATAGAAATTTTGGATAGAGTCGACATAATTAGGTCCAGGCATCACTCGCTCGTAAGAGTGCCCCAGTTTGTATTTTTCAGTGGAAAGGCCTCTGCTGCTTAGACTCTCCTCTATAATAGGCTTGACTACTTTCTGACAGGTGCCTGGTGGGACAGTAGTTTCTACAAGGATGAGTACTTCCTCGTTGCAATGTGTACCGATAGCTTGCATCGCTTTCTTAAAAGGAGAAAGGTCGACCTCGTACCCAGCGAGATCGTTCATCTCATTAGAGTCTTTAGCGACATCTAGATTGATATCTACAATAATGACATCGGCCTTGCTGTACGCATAGGCATCATAGGTGGCTAGTAAATTCCCTTTATGACGACTCTGTTGATAATACGTTTCTATTTTGGGATCACTTGCGACTATAGGAAAACTCCCCTCATTAATGGATTTTATCTTCCAGTAGTTGGCTTCATTGGCGAGGTCTACACCGATGACGGCGTAGTCTTCTGTCAGCGCATTGGCACAGACGATAGACATAACAGCACCAACAAACCCCAATCCTTGTACGACGACAACTTTTTTTCCTGGATGCTTTTCTAGAAAACTGTCAATAGCAATCTTGTCATCAAGTGTCTCGGGTAGAGGCACTTCTGTACCCGTTAATGGATTAAAAGAATATCTCGTTGTCGTTTCTATCACGCTATTATTTTTTTGGTAACTGTCTTATAGGCTTTTATTGTTTGGTCGATAACGTAATCAACTTTTTCTTCAGACAGCGTATTGTACAAGGGTAGTGTGATCTCTTGGGCATAATTTTTATAGGTATTGGGGTAGTCTGCAATATCATATCCTATAGATTTGAAATAGGTGAATGTTGCCATCGGAATATAGTGGACACTTGTACCGACTTTATTTTCTGTCAGGTAATCGATTATTGCATCTCTCTGGTCTTCTGTAACCGATCTGAATCTGAGCATATAGAGGTGTGCCGACGATATTTTGTCAGCAGTCTTTAATGTCGGTCTATATGCCCAATCATAAGCCGATAGACCATCTTGGTATCTTGTAAAGAGTTGTTGTCGATGGGGCAAGAGTTCTTTTTCATATCTTCTCAATTGGGACAACCCTACCGAAGCACAGATGTCATTCATATTGGCTTTCATACCCGGGGATACAATATCATAGCGCCACTTGCCTGCTTTGGTTTTGTCGAGGGCACTTTTGGTCTGACCGTAGAGATGAAAATGCTTCAGAAACTTGTATACTTCTTGATTGTCAAATGGTGCAGGTAGATTCAAGCAGACGGCACCGCCCTCTCCTGTCGTAATGTTTTTTACGGAATGGAATGAGAAGACAGAAACGTCTGTCAGGGCTCCCGAACGCTTGCCATTATATGTCGCCCCGATAGAATGCGCGGCATCAGAAAGTATCAATATTCTACCGAGTGCTTCCTGGTTAGGATGCGTCGGCATAAATAGATGTTGGTGCATTGTGACCAACTTTTCGAGCTCAAAATAATCGCAAGGCAGACCACCGATGTCTACAGGGATAATGGCTTTTGTTTTTGGGGTGATGGCCGCCGCAATTTTTTCTATGTCGATATTGAAATCGTCGCCAACATCTACCATAATGACTTTTGCTCCAAGGTTAATCGCAGCGAGGGCCGTGGCACTGTAAGTATAAGCAGGAATAATCACTTCATCACCGGGCTTGATACCAAACCACCGCAGCATCAACTGCGTGCCACTATTCCAAGAATTGACTGCAAGCACTTTTTCTACTCCACAAAAGGTGGCCAGTTCTTCCTCAAAGGCTTTTACTTTCGGGCCAGAAGTAAGCCAACCTGTATTGAGTAGGGTGTCGTTCATCTCAGCGACAACAGCCTCGTCTATAAGCGGTAAGCAGTAGGGTACAGATATCGACATCAGTTGTAGTTGAGTTTGGTGAGGGTAGGAAAAAGGATGGGCTGTATGCTGTCCATTTGTTGCTCGGTAAGTGCGGCTTTGTACTTGCCTATATTTTTAGCATTGAATCTAGATGACTCGAATTGGCCATCGATGCCTATGAAATCGGCTATCCTCTGTAGTTCCTTTTCGGGTTCTAGCATCAGGGCTTCGTAACGGATTTCCACTTGGCGTGCGGGATCTACTGTAGCGAGTTGTTCTAGGCTCGTCTCTACACAAGTTACCCATTGCGTCGCACATACTTGGAGAGTCGATTTTTCTTTCAGGTCCTTGCGATAGCCAGGGTAGCGGACTCCCCAGATATAATCGTCTTGACCCTGTGAGCCTAAGGAGTGTTTTAGCCAGTTATAACCATAGCTCATAAGGTAGCTAAACGCATATCTGAGCGGAAAAGTCTTGAGTTTCTTAAAGAAATAGCTGATTTCGCGAGTTTCGCCCCACTGTCTAGAGACCGACTCTGTGACGTCACGGCCATCCCTGATGAGATGGATAAACTTCGCTTCTGGGAAGACCTTGAGCACAAAAGGGAGGCGTAGTGTGTTGCTTACGGTTTTTTCAATGAGAAAAGGGGCGCCTTTAGCTTGCTTGGCCAATTGTTGGATAATACGGCTTCTGTCAGTATTGCTGAGGCTATTGGGGGCCAATTGGTCATCTATGGCCTTGGCATTGCCGATAGTCCAGATATAATTGACATCAAAGGGTACACTGTCTATATCAGGGTGTGTAGAGAGGACATCTCTGAGAATCTTGGTCCCTGAGCGGCCGGCCCCTAAGAGGATAAGCGGTTGGAAATCATATGAGGCCTTAAATGCCATAGTACAAAGATACTTACATATTACATTTTTTTTAATGTGAATAGTTAAGATACCTTATTGGAGGCTATCATACCCTTGGTCCAGACTATAACTTAGATGTTAGTTCAGCTTGTATAAACCCAATTCCGCATTATTATTAGCCACAACGAGCATTGTCTTGCCCTGATGTTGCATCTTCTTGATTTTTCTCGCATCCCCGGGATTGTATATACCTGATTCGGCGACAGAAGCTACTTTGTAGGACTTATTCTGGGACCCTAGGAGCACAAATCCCCTGCCCGCATCCAATCTCGGTGTCTCGTACTCTGTGTTGTAGTCATTCCCGACAAGAAATAAATCAAGCTGACCATCTTTGTTAAAGTCCTCTACAATCATATCGTTAATAGGTGCAGATTGTGCCAGTGGTGGGAGTTTTTGGAAAGTAAATTTCCCACCCTCATTCCAGAGGATATAGGATTTGAAGTCTACACATTTCAGTTGGAGGCCGTCCTCTATTTTTTCTTCGCCTAGGATGTCAACAAGACTCGCAGAAGCAAAGGATTTATACGTCTCAAATTTTTCACTGATAAAAGGCATTTGCTCTGTAGAACATTCCTTGCCTCGGGCGGGGACAATTTTGTTGTTGTAGTCTTTAGCTAAGACGCAGTCGAGGGTGCCGTTGCCATCATAATCATTGGAGAAGAGGTAGAGGGGATGATCAGCACTCGCTTTTTGTTTGAAGTTGCTGCCGACGTTACCTACTATGAGATCTTGGTCTCCATCCTTGTCTAGGTCTGCGGTTGCAATGGATCTCCACCATCCTTCTTTATTTAATGTGTTCCATGAGGAAGATACATCCATGTATTGCCCTTCTGCATTTTTTTGGTAGACGTGGATATTCTGCCATTCGCCGACCGTGATGAGTTCTGCTACGCCATCTCCTGTCAGGTCTACCCACTCAGCACTTCTTGTCAGGCCAGGCACTTGATTCATTTCTGGGAAGGTCTCGGAGATGATATCGACATATTTATTATTTTGGTAATCTAGCAGAGCGTGTTTTTCTGACTGAGGATATCTGCCTGGAACAGCTGCGCCTAAGATGAGTAATTCGCTTTCTGGATCATCGTCAATGTTCACTTTTATGATAGCGTGGGAGGCAGTATTAGAAGTGGGAAGTACATTACCTATTTTTCCCCATTGCGATCCATTGCTGGCATAAAATCTGTCTTGTAGTATAATCTTATCATAGCCAGTAATATCACCACTCCCACCACTCAATACAATGAGATCTAGATGACCGTCTTGATTGGGGTCAACAAAGACAGCATCCGTGTCTTCACTCAGTTTGTCGAAGCTTAGTGCCTCCGGTGATGTCTCTATAAAACTGCCATCTGCTTGCTGGATTTGAAAAGAACCTGTCTGCTGATGTGCTCCTCCAGTATATAAATCTTCGAGACCATCACCATTGACATCTCCTGTTGCTATGGCTGGCCCAAAATAGGTTTGCTTTTGCGGTAGTAATATTTCTACAGCAAAGTCATCATAGTAATTCTCTTGATGCTTATAATTCAGATTTAGTGTCGAGCCGCTAACGGCAGAAAATAAACCCTCAGTTTCATTTTTTTTGCCGTTGAATTTGCTGCCTTTTTTGTATTTTATTTTGTGGTGGGTATTGACTTTAGGGTTGTTTATTTTTTGGATATTCCCATCAGGCCATAGGATTTCTATTTCTTGTACAGTAGCATTATCTCCTAGGCCATAGAGCAACACTTCTTCCATAGTCGACTCATAACCCCTGACAAAATAATACTCTTGGAGTTGGGACTCTGTGGCCGTTGTGACAGTGACTTTGCTGCCTAGTTTTTTAGCGGGATTTTTTTCATCAAGAGAAATTTTGATGTAATTTCTTTTAGAGTCTTCTCTAATATTATTTTTGAGTAGAAGGGCAGGCTGGTCGACATTAGAGATGATCATATCCATATCACCATCATTGTCAAAATCTGCAAGTGCAGTCCCATAAGAATAAGTTTCTATATCGGGGTGAGAGAAGGCAGTACTTTCATTGTCGAAATGTAAATGGCCATTATTGACATAGAGTTTATTTTTGAGTTTGACTTCTGGCATCATTGCATAGACTTCTGCTCTTCGAGATAAGGGGACAGAGCCGTTGTTGGCATCTCTTATTTCTTTCATCTTGATTCTGAAGTCATTATCTCTAGAGTATCTTCTGTAGCCATTGCTAACAAAAAAATCTTTGTTACCATCTAGATCAAAATCTGAAAATAGAGCCGCCCAACTCCAATCTGATTTCAATACACCAGCCAATGCTGCAATGTTAGAGAAGGTATTGTTGCCATTGTTCAGTTGTAGACTGTTGAACATATACTGCAAGTGGTACTCCAGATCCCAGAAATAATATTTAAATAGGTCTGTGTCCATTCCTGCCATTAAGGTCTTGTCTCTAAAGTGATCTTCCGCTGCCATATCTACGACGCCTATATCTACTAGACCATCATTGTTGATGTCGGCAACATCACAGCCCATCGCAAAGTAGGAGGTCTGGTTGGTATACTCCTTGACAGACTCCTTGAAGGTGCCGTCTTTCTGGTTGATGTACATGTAGTCGGGAACCGTGTAGTCATTGGCCACATACACGTCAGGCCAATTGTCTCCATTTAGATCCGAAATAGAGAGCCCTAGTCCATAGCCATAGGCCAGCATACCCGTTTCTTTGGTGACGTCTTTGAACTTTAAGTTGCCTGTGTTCTCTAACATTCTTCCCGAAGCGGCTCTTTGGTTAGCTACACTTTTTTCTAAGTCTTTGAAGACTTTATCTAAAATGACACCGACATATTTTGACTCATTGAGGATGTAGCAATCGAGGTCGCCATCTTTGTCGTAATCAAAGAATGCTGCTTGTGTAGAGATATTGGGATCTGCTAGCCCCATCGCTTCTGCGGACTCGGTAAAAGTCAAGTCACCATTATTGATATAAAACAGATTCTTTCTGTTTTCTGGTTTGTAAGGCCCCTGTTGGCAGACGTAGATGTCGTCATAACCGTCCATATTAATGTCTACAATAGAGACCCCCGCTGCCCATACTTTATTTTTGTTGATACCCGATGCCTTTCCGAGTTTTTCGAATTTAAAATCTCCTTTATTGAGGTACAAAGCATTAGGTACTTCATTGCCGGCAAAGAAAATATCCTGGAGACCATCATTATTGAAGTCACCGACGCCGACCCCTGCACCATTAAAATAGAGTTGGTAGGAGAGGACGTTTTTGTCCGATTGGGGATCGTCCTTAAGGATGTTAGAAAAATCGATACCGCTCACTTGAGAGTCAACTATGGAGAAACCACTATTGACCGCCTTGGACGTTGTCTGGGTCGTCTTATTGGCACCAGTCTTATCGTCTTGACCGCAACTTATTATAACTAGGCTTAATATGAGTAGGGCTATAGTGTTTTTGAGAGACCGCATAGTCAGAATTTTGGCCCAATATAGTGAATCCGTATAGGCTGTTTACGCTAATTGGATGTAGTCTTTTTGACCTTGGGGGTATTGAGGAATCAGATGTAATATTCCCCTTCATATGAGTACTATGTTAGTAAGTCAAAAGCTTAAATAAATAAGAGTGTATGGTTTCTAATTGTTCAGTAGAGATTCTTCCTAATTTGTTTTTGAATCTAGATTTAGTGATTGAACTGATCTGGTGTGTGAGTACCTCAGATGGTGCACTAAGTCCGTTGTCGTCTGTTGCAGTTAGTACGAGGTTGCTTCTTAGATGTCTAATGGTAGTAGTTAATGGGCAGCCTACTACAATACTTATAGAGTCATTGAGCAAATCTCCGCTTATGACCACAAAAGGACGCTTTCCTGCTTGTTCGCTGCCTTGAGTTGGGTTCAGATTTACCATCCAAATATCACCTTGCTTCATCCTCGAGTTTTAATTCTGCGATATAATCACTCAGACCTTCCTCGGCGATGAGCAATAATTCTTTGTCATCTGCATATTGAGCAAAAGACTTGCGCATCAGAGCTTTGTCTAGTTCTTTCAGATAAGCATCAAGGGCACGTTGGATGATTAGGTTCTTGGGGATTTTGAGTTCATTGGCAAATTTTGCGAGATTCTCAAGAGTGGTCTTAGGCAAAGAAGAAGTATAAGTTGTCATATTTGTATTTTATATTTATGTTATATAAATATACTTCATTTCAAGTAGACACTCAATACTTAGCTGTTGAAATATTACTTTAAGCTTGAGCCCGCTCATACAGACTAGTAACCTTGCGCTGGATATCCCCTAGCTGCGCTTCTATTTTACTACTAGCCCCCTTGGCATCGGAGTAGGTGATGTGGCAGTGATATTGCCAGATTTCATCCACCTCGGACATAGGAATATCGTAGGGTAGGAACAGCTCATTGTCAGAGATCAGGACGAGGACTTGTCGCTCGTGGTCGGTCAGCACTCGCTTGTAGACTAGGCCATCCCGCTTACTGATAACGATATAGGTCTTGTTGTCTTTGATATCAGCGAGGGACTCTAGATAGGAGGCGATGATAATGCTGCCCGTCTCTATAGGCAACATACTGTCACCTTGTATCTCAAAGGCTCTAAAGGTGCCAACGGGAAGCTTGGGCAATTGGAGCTTAGGGAGGTCGCGGATGTATTCTGGATTCTGGTAGCTATCGAGGTAGCCTGCCTCTGCTTTGGTGTCGACGAGCTCGATGTTACCTTCATTATCGGCATCTACAGATATGGCGAGGACCTTCATCAGCTTGGTCTTCATGATCTCGTAGTCGCTGAGGCTGAGATCCTCCTTTATAAGGTGATCTACTCTGACGTCAAAGTAGTCGGATAGTCTTATCAGCATAGAAATGCTGGGTTCGGTCTTGCCCCGCTCATAGTCGCCGAGTGTACTGCGGGGTATCTCCATAGCTTCGGAGAGCACTTGCTGAGAGATCTTATTTTTTTGTCGGAGGTATTTTAGATTCTTATTGAGCATAATACAGGATTATAGCTCAAATATATTCTATAATTGCCGAATTATCCGAGCTAATTTAGTTGGATATACCGACATACTGGACTTAGTGTATCTTGAAGGTTTGAATTCTGACAGAATCTGACTTTGGTGATTTCCCTTTTTTTATCCAACAGACTGTGACGGCAATACAAGTGTTGGTGAGTATGATCATATCTTAATATTCTATACTTCCTAGACAAAAAAAGAGGCGGGTTGACCGTTATCAAGCCCTTAAATATGGTAGAATCGGCATCTAGCTGACAAACTATCGGGAAAAGAACTTACAATTTCTAGTAGATCTAGTTAAACGACCTTCCAGACTATAATTCGATAGTTTTGTTATTTAAGCTGAATGCCAATTATAAAGTATGCTTAAGGTAAGGGTGGTTTTATGGGTTTGAATAGTGAAATTCATGTAGTTTGGAAGAAGGAAGATCTTTCTATTGACTAATAATTAGAATAGATCAAATTTCCCTTTTTCAAATCGATTTATCTTTCCAGTGAATTTGATTGATAATCCCCATATCCTATATTGTAAGGTGCCATTAGAAGACCATTCTCCAGTTACGCCAGGTTGACCTAGGTAGTTATTTTCAAAATATAATTTTTGAAAATCTCTATTACCTAACGTATAACCATATTCAAAATGAGCATAAATTCTCCAGATTAGTCTTAAGTTGAGTTTAAAAGCAGTGCCTGGAAGTACTTGTTGTCCTTGAAGAGGCTGTACAAAAACTGTCCATTCCGAATAAGGACCTGAAGCGCCAGGATTCCAAAAACTGACTGCTTCCAATTCTCCAAATTCATACCTTCCGCTGGGAAGGGCATTTTCGTACATAATTTTAACGTAAGCTGAGGCTGTAAAGATATTAGCATAGTCTAAAAGTTTCCTTTCTACATATATGCCATATCGATTTAAATCAATTCTTGAAGAACTATGTCCACAAGATCCGGAACAAAATTCAGGTCTAAGGGAAAATCCAGTCCAACCTCTAGTCCTTGTATAATCTAGTCCAACAGTCCATTTGTCGGATATGGGATAAGACAAGTATAAATTTTTATAAAAAAAATTGAAGTCATTTTTAAAATGAAAAGAACCAGGAACACTTTGAATGTCATTAGTTTTGAAAGCCATACTTCCACGGAGTGAACCACCCAATTGACCTATGTGCTGAGAATCAAGAGTATTTAAGAATAAAAATGAAGTAAGGATTAGTATTGCGTATCGCATAAAGTTTTTTATAAAGGCGGAAAATATTAATGGTTCTAGGCCGAATCTAGTGGGTCTCTTATATTTGATGTATGAAAAACAAAGAACTATTTGCGCTTGGATTAGGCTTAGAAGATCCTTGGCGGATTCGATCCCTTGAGTTAGAAGGTGCAGAAGACAACAGCAA
>CALFUU010000050.1 GCA_937929835.1 uncultured Saprospiraceae bacterium
TGTATTATACCTGTTCATTTATTTGGACAAGCTGCCGATATGACTCCAATTATGGCAATTGCTCAAAAACATCAGCTCAAAGTTATCGAGGATACTGCCCAAGCAATTGGCTGTCAGTACAATACACTAGAGGGATCTCAGTATTGTGGTACCATTGCTGATATAGGGACCTTTTCATTTTTTCCCTCTAAAAACCTTGGTTGTTACGGTGATGGAGGAGCGGTATGTACCAATGATGCAACCTTGGCTGAGGAAATCAATTTATTTGGCAATCACGGCTCCAAGAAAAAATATCATTACGACTCGATTGGTATCAATAGTCGACTAGATGGTATTCAGGCTGCCATTTTGGATGTCAAACTAGCTCATCTAAGAGATTATACACGAGCCCGCGTCGAGGCAGCGGATAGATATGATGAACTCCTCGGTGAAATCAAAGAGATCGCTATACCGCATAGAGATCTAAATTCTAATCACGTATTTCATCAGTATACAATCAAAGTGAACGATGGGAAAAGAGATGCTCTAAATGAATACCTCACTAGGGCTGGAATCCCTACAGCAATATATTACCCATCTGCTATACACGTACAGAAAATATACGCGTCCTATCATAAAGGGAAAGCCCCGCTCGGGGTTACCGAAGATCTTTGCCACTCTGTGTTATCACTTCCTATGCATACTGAACTTGACTGGGAGATGCAGAAATACATAACGGATCACATCAAAGAGGGGCTTAAAAACACTTAGAGTTTCATAGTTATGGGATCGAGGGACGCTTATATGTAATCAAGTCCACTTTTATTTGCTAGGTCTGTCTGATAATCTTAGTTTTACGTATTAAATTAATTTTAATATAATCAGCAATGAATACCTGGTTATCCACTGGATTACTGTTTTTCTTATTATTGACATCCACCATAGGATTGTCTCAAAATCTCTTTGTTACCAAGCAAAAGATCGAGCAAGAGTTAGAGGATAGAGGTCTAGTGATAGATGAGGTGTACCAGCGCCTTAGAGAAGAAGGCGTAGATATGGCCTATATAGATGAAAACAATATCACTCAAGCCCAAATAGAAGTTATCCAATCTGTGATCTTGCAGATGGAAGAAGAAAAATCATTAGAAGAACTCAAATTGCTTGAAGAAGAGGAAAAAGATAAAGAGGACTTAGATAAAGATGGGCTACAAATAGAAGACGAGTTATCGGAAGATGCAGATTCACTTTTGCTGACAGAAGAACTTATAGGAGAAGAGGAGATAGACTTGGAGTCTTTCATATATGGACAACAGCTTTTTAGAAAAAATATATTGAGTGTCCAGTCGAGTTCTGATGAACTAAAAGCTCCAGACTCTTACATATTGGGTCCGGGTGATGAACTGGTCGTGTCGGTATGGGGTCGCTCCCATTTTGATAACGAATACGAAATTGATGGTAACGGATATATCAGAATATTAAATGGAGCCAAACGTGTATACCTCAAGGGGCTTTCGCTAGGACAAGCCAAGGAGAAATTATTTAAATTCTTTAACGAGTACTATGCATTTACTGAGGGACAATTTGATGTTGCGCTCAATTTTTCTCGGACTGTAAAGATTAGAATTTATGGTGATGTCTATGAAAATCCTGGAGCGATTGCCTTACCAGCTTTTAATTCTGCATTCAATGCCTTAGCTGCAGTTAAGGGGACTAACGATATAGGTAGCCTCAGAAAGATACAATTACAAAAAGCCGATGGCCGAGTGTTGACTCTTGATGTCTACAAGTTTATGCAAGACCCTTCCATTTCTGAAGAGTATTACTTGGAAGAAAATGATGTAATCCTTGTGCCAGTGGCTGAGAAGATAATCAAGCTAGAAGGCGCAGTAAGACGTCCGATGAAGTATGAGTTGATAGATAGAGAAGGCCTAAAGTCGTTATTGGGTTATGCTGGAGGTTTCTCAGAAAATGCTTTTAAGAGAAAAATTCAGATCAGTCGATTTGTAGATGATCAGAGGAAAATACTAGATGTAAATTGGAGAGAGCTAGAGCGTGGTGGTAGAGATTTTGAGCTTCTACATGGCGATGTAGTCACAGTAGGGGAGATAGAAAAGGCTGCAGAAAATTTTGTAGAAATTATAGGTGAAGTGTACAAGCCGGGAGTCTATCAGAGGAGTCCAAATATGAGAGTATCAGAGCTGATAACCAAAGCAGGCATCACTCCACAGTCCAGTACAGAAATTGCTTTTTTGACCAGGACCAAAACAGATGGAAAAGTAGAGTACCGAAAACTCAATCTAGAGAGGATTCTCAATGATGTCTCCTATATAGATAATCTTGTCCTCAATGATAATGATGTATTAGAAATCTGGGAACAAAGTCGATTTACTGATGAAGTAGATATTGCAATAGACGGAGCAGTGAGATTTCCAGGTAAGTTTAGTTATGATGAAAGCAAGTCGATACGTGTCAAAGATGCCATCCTACTAGCGGGCG
The DNA here is from genome assembly GCA_937929835.1 of uncultured Saprospiraceae bacterium. GTDB lineage: Bacteria > Bacteroidota > Bacteroidia > Chitinophagales > Saprospiraceae > RFSX01. The sequence continues at coordinate 2,476 of CALFUU010000050.1, forward strand.
GGTTGAGGAGAGATGCCTCTAATTATGCTATCATACATAGAAACGATCCACTCAATCCTAAGATTAAGAAATACAAGACTATAGACAACTTAGACAAAGTCTTCACTAATGAATCGGCTGAGAATAACTTTATCCTCAGTCCTTTTGACAGTATCGTTATAAAGTCCAAAAATACTTTCCTAGAAGAATCGTTTGTGAGAATAGAAGGGGCCGTCAATACACCAGGAGAATTTCAGTACGGTACTGATATGACCATCAAAGATTTATTGACTCTGGCAGGCGGATTTAAAATGGCAGCATCGACTAACAATATTGAAATATCTAGAGTCATTATACAAAATAATCAGCCGACGAGGACGACGGTAGCCAATCTAGAAATGGATAGAGAATTCAATGTGCTGAGTAATGCGCAGGGTGAGTATAGGCTAGAACCCTATGACAATATTGCAGTGCGGTACATCAAGGAATTTCAGTTGCAGAAAAGAGTTTTTATGGAGGGCGAGGTCGAGTTTCCAGGGCCCTACGCCATCTCTATGGAGAACGAAAAAATACTCTCTATTATAAAAAGAGCTGGCGGACTTACCGATGAAGCTTTTCCTGCGGGTGCAACCCTGGTCAGAGGAGACCAAGACTATGGTTCTGTTGTGATCAAACTCGAAGAGATCATTAAAAATCCCAATTCAGAATTCAACTTCTTTGTAAAGAATGGAGATAAGATCTTTGTTCCTAAGATCAAGGAATTTGTCACCATAAAGGGGGCAACTAGAGCTAGAGAAGTAGTCGGAGAAAATAGTATCAACGACGGTAATGTTATTCACGTTCCATTTCACAAGGGTAAGGATGCAATGTTCTATATCAACGAATATGCTGGTGGGCTCCATGAGAACGCCGACAAGCAGAGAATCTTTGTAGAGCACGCCAATGGTGAGATAAAGAGGCCGAGGCAAGGATTCCTTATTAGGAGATTTCCTAAGGTCTATCAAGGC
>CALFUU010000051.1 GCA_937929835.1 uncultured Saprospiraceae bacterium
TTAACATTAATAGATTTGTTTCCTTTACATAATTGACAACCCGTTTATTATTGATAATAAATTCAATTTGTTGCATAAATGAAACTCTCCACCGTCATCGATCATCTCCACTCTATTGCTCCGAATGCCTATCAAGAGTCCTATGACAATAGTGGGCTTCTTGTCGGTAGCTATGAGGCTGAGGTTAAGGGGATTTTGGTCAGTCTAGATGTAACAGAAGAGATCCTTGATGAAGCGAGAGCCAATGACTGCAATGTCATCGTTAGCCATCATCCTATTATCTTCTCTGGACTGAAGCGACTCGTCGGTGCCGACTATATCCAGCGTATCGTCTCTAAGGCCATCAAGAATGACATCAATCTCTTTGCTATCCATACCAATCTAGATAATGTCTATGCCTCCGGTGTCAATACGCATATCGCCAAGCGGCTAGGTCTTACGGAGGTGGAGATCCTTCAGCCTAAAGAAGGCTATGAGGCTAGCCAACAGATTGGTGCAGGGGTTATAGGGACCATAGACCCTACCTCAGAACAAGACTTTTTGCAGACTGTCAAAGAAAGGATGGGTGCTGGGTGCATTAAGCATACGGCCTTATTGGGTCAAAAAGTGGCAAAAGTGGCCATTTGCGGGGGTTCTGGGCGGTTCTTATTGCCTCAGGCCATAGCGCAAGGGGCAGATGTGTTCATTTCATCGGACTTTAAGTATCACGAATACTTTGATGCAGATGGGCAGATCGTCATTATGGATATAGGGCACTATGAGAGCGAGCAGTTTACAACTGAGCTATTGGGTGGGCTATTGAGTGAAAAATTTAGTAATTTCGCAGTCCTTTTGACCAAAAAGAATACGAATCCAGTCAGCTATTTCTAGCAAATCAGCGGGCTGGCATCCACAAAAGAAGATTATATGGCTAAGAAAACTATTTCATCCAGTATCGAAGAGAGACTCAGAGACCTATTTGAGCTCCAAACTATTGATTCTAAGAAAGATGAGATCAAAATCCTCAAGGGTGCACTTCCTATAGAAGTGAGTGACCTCGAAGATGAGATTTCAGGATTTAATAAGAGAATCGAAAAGCTCAATGAGCAAGTCGATGAGATAGATGGTCGTATATCCAAGCATAACGAAAACATCAAAACTGCTGAGACGCTAAGTGAGCGATACAATAAGCAATTGGATGATGTAAAGAATAACAGAGAATTTGAAGCTCTACAAAAGGAGATCGAACTACAATCTCTAGAGGTCCAACTCTCAGAGAAGAGAATCAGAGAAGCAAACGAGGAGAAAGTCAAGAAAGTAGAGATACTTGCTGAAACTCAAGAGCGCATCGCTGCTAAGCAAGATGAATTGACGCAGAAGAAAGAGGAGCTTGAAAAAATTATTGCCAAGACAGATAAAGAAGAGAAAACGCTTCAGAATAAATCTGATAAGCAAAGAAATAAAATCGAAGCTCGTCTACTAAAGGCTTACGATAAAGCAAGATCAGCGTATAGAAATGGTCTAGCGGTGGTGACGCATAGAAGGGGTTCTTGCGGTGGTTGCTTCAATAGAATACCGCCACAACTACAGATAGAAATCGGTATGCGTAAGGAAATCCTAGCGTGCGAGCATTGTGGGAGAGTATTGGTTGATCACGAGATTGCTGGTATTGCAGAAGAAGCGGAAGCGTAGGGTTTAGTGCAGAGTGCAGAGTGCAGAGTGCAGAGTGCAGAGTGCAGAGTGCAGAGTGCAGAGTGCAGAGTGCAGAGTGCAGAGTGCAGAGTGCAGAGTGCAGAGTGCAGAGTGCAGAAGAAAAAAAATATAATTTGGGAGGCTGCCTTTTGGTAGCCTTTTTTTTGACTGAAATTGAGGGATTGGATATCTTACGATCGCATATGTCTCTCCTCTGGAGCTATAGATTATTTCCTAAAGGTTTCTATCTGTAATAGGCTCCGCTGGAGCAGAGAAAGCTTGACAGTAACTTATATTCTAGGATAATGGAATTTATGACAACTCTAACCTCTCTAGAACACTCCGCAACTCTGTTTCTTTTTGGGTACCTACAAGATACTTCTGACCACTTTTCATTTGTAAAGCCAGTCCTTTGTTGCCCTTAATGTTGTAGACTGTTCCGTACTTAGTACCTAATCGGATACCCCAACCACCTACAAAACCATAGTTGACGACCTCAGCAGATTGAATCTCGCTCCATTGAAAATACCGATCTACAAAGGGAACAAACTTGATTCTTATCCCTTGGTTGTCGATTCGTGTCTTAAGCTTAAAAGACCAAAACAATAAGATGAGAGACAACATAAAGCCAGCCATTATAATCAATCCAAGATCCGACATCGGCTTATCACCCCAAGGCTCACCGCGATACACTTGCTGATAGATTCCAACAAAAGGTAATACCGAGACGCCTAGAATCAGCAGCCATAGCCACCACTGTGTCATCTTTTGTTCTTCTGTAAATTCTATCACTAGCGTAATTATAGTTATGAATCTAGCTTGGCGACCCCATTGACTAAGACATAATTTTCTCCTGATGCGTTGCACGTCGCCCTACCCTCCCCATCAAATTCTAGTCGCTGTCCATCGCGGCTCATCCATCCCAATTGGTGAGCAGGATTGCCAACCATTAACGCATAATCTGGTACATCTTTGGTCACCACTGTGCCCGCACCTATAAAACTATATCGGCCTAAGGTGACTCCACAAATTATAGTGGCGTTGGCTCCGATAGAGCAGCCCTTTTTGATGAGGGTTTTTTTGTATTCATTTTTTCGGATGACGGCAGAGCGAGGATTGATGACATTGGTAAAAACTGCTGAGGGACCCAGAAAGACCTCGTCTTCGCAGATGACCCCTTCATACAAAGAGACATTGTTCTGCACCTTACAACCTTGTCCTAAGACAACATTAGAAGCGATAAATACATTCTGCCCGACATTACAATTGGCACCGAGGATTGCGCCCGGCATAATGTGAGAGAAGTGCCAGATCTTAGATCCTTCGCCTATCTCTGCGCCTATATCAATGATGGCTGTCTCGTGTTTATAATAGGACATCAGTTGTATTTTTTTTCAGCGTAATCTAGTGCTTTCAATAGGACAGTCATGGCTGCTTCTAACTCTCTCATCGTGTAGATCAAGGGGGGAGCCAGTCTAAACGAGCGATTATTAAACAAGAAATAATCTATCAGTGCCCCCTCCTCAAAAGCCTTCCCGACGACGTGCTTGAGGTACTTGCGTTTGGTCAATTCTACGGCCATCATCAACCCAGAACTGCGGACTTCTTTGACGATAGGATGCTGTAGGGTTTTATGGATATAGGCTTCTTTCTGCGCCACTTCGCTGATATACTCTGCAGATAAAAGCACCTCTAAGGTCGCCTTGGCTGCAGCGCAGACCACTGGATGGCCGCCAAATGTAGTGATATGACCCAAGTCAGGAAAACGGGTAAATTTCCCCAACAACTCTCGATCTGCGACCAATCCGCCAATGGGCATCCCGCCTCCCATCGCCTTACCAATACACATCATATCTGGCACCACACCATATTTTTGATGGGCAAACAAGGCCCCTGTCCTACCAAAACCAGTCTGGATTTCATCCAAGACCATTAGTGTCTTCGTATAGGTACAGCGTTCCCTGAGCGCCTTGAGATAAGTGGGATCGGGCGGAATAACACCTGACTCCGCCTGTACAGGCTCCACGATAACTGCTGCAGTCCTACAACTTATCTTTTCTAGATCCTCCAGATTATTGAAGTCGATATGGCGTACACCTGGGATGAGGGGTAAGAAAGCTCTAGAGTAATCGTGATCTGATCGCAGTACCTCCGCCCCCTGTGTACTCCCATGATAAGCACCACTTGCCGAGATAATCTCATATCGACCTGTAGCCCGCTTAGCCAACTTCATAGCGGCCTCGAGGACTTCACTGCCAGAATTGAGATAGTAAATACTGTTGAGGGAGGCGTCGAGTTGTGCTGTCAGTAATTCTGCATACTCTATCTGAGGGGCTTGCACATGCTCTCCATACACCATGGTATGCATGTGCTTATCCAATTGAGCCTTAATTGCAGCAACAACTTGCGGGTGTCGATGTCCAAGGGAACTGACGGATATACCAGAATTGAGGTCATAATAGCGCTTGCCTGCGGTATCGTAGATATGGATGCCTTCTGCTCTATCAATCTCTAGCATCAGAGGGTAGGTACTGGTTTGTCCTACGTGATCCAAGAATAACTGCCTTTTAGACGTCAAGCCAGCCATAAGTAAGCTGTTATAGTGTTGTTAAGAAAGGAGAATACTACTGTAAATATCGTTCTATAACTGAATCTGACCCTCTTTTTATTCATCTTTGAATGACATATATATTATAATGAGATTTATAGCCTTCGCATCGATTTTAATTTTTAGCAGCCTCACACTTAGCGCCCTTACAGCGCAGGGCATAGATTTTTTTCACGGCACTTGGGCTGAGGCTCTTGAGGAAGCTCAGAAAGAAGACAAATTGCTGTTTGTAGATGCCTATGCACAATGGTGTGGTCCCTGCAAAAGGATGGCCAAAAATGTTTTTACCTTATCAGAAGTCGGTGATTATTATAATAACAACTTCATCAATCTGAAATTGGATATGGAAACTAGCGATGGGCGGACTTTCGGTTCTAAGTACCCAGTATCTGCTTATCCTACCCTCATCTTTTTGAGTCCAGATGGCGAGATTGTCGTCAAGTCTACTGGTGGCAAGCAAGCAGATGGCCTTATCGAGCTAGGCAAGAAAGCTTTTATGGGTTGGGACAAGTCTGCTGACTATGCTGAAAAATACGAGGCAGGAGACAGAGACTTCGATCTGATGGTCAACTATGTCAACGAACTCAATAAAGTAAATAAGCCGAGTCTAAAAATCTCTAATGACTATATCAAATCTAAGCCCAATATCAGTGATGAGCAGATGGCTCAGTTTCTTATGGCTGCAGTCACAGAATCTGATTCGAAGTTGTTTTCTCAATTGGTAAAACTGAAGTCGGCTGCCTTGAAAAATGTATCGCAAGAAGCGTTCTCCAATAAAATAAAAGGTGCCGCTATGGCTACTATCGCCAAGGCTGTAGAATTAGATTTTGCAGACTTAGTCACTGAAGCCATCGACAACTATAAATCTGCAGACGTTGGTGATGCTAAGCAGTTTGAGCTAGAAGCACAAATGGAATACGACCTACTGACTGGAGATTATGAGGGCTGGAAGGGTCTTTCTGAAAAATATCTGAAGAAATACGGCAAAAAGAATGCAGAACTCTACAAGAGACAATTAGGTGCCTTACAAAGAGAGTTTGCCCACGAAAAAGATTATCAAGATTATGCCTGCGATGTCTGTAAGACGATGGTCAAAAAAGATGGCACAACGGGCAATTATTCTGAATATATTCAGTTATTAATAAAGTGCAAAAAATTTGCTGAAGCGCGAAAAGTCACCAATGAGGCTATCGACAAAGCAAAATCCCGTGATGAGGATGTCGCTCAATTCGAAAGAATACTAGACTACCTCGACAAAATCTAAAATTTTACAATACTCCCCCCTAAACAAGTCGATCGCGTGCAGTGTAGATTCCTATTTCTATTATTATTGATTTCCACTTCTGCCCTATGGGGACAGGGTGTCGTCTTTTCTGAAGTTAGCTTAGAGACAGCGATAACCCTTGCCAAAGAACAAGACAAAAAGATATTTATAGATACTTATGCCTCTTATTGCAAGCCCTGCAAAAAGTTGAATATTGAATTCAAAAACAAAGCGCTCGCAAAATATCTCAACCAGAATTATATCAGGGTCAAGGTCAATATGGAGTCTGAAAAAGCAGAAGACTACAAAAACAAGTACTCCATAGTCTTTCTACCTACGATGCTCTTTCTTGATCCATATGGCAATGTCAATATGACTATAGATCATATGTTATCTGCCAATGAAATCTTAGCCATCGCAAAACACCTCAATGGTGACAACAAGAAACCAGCTGTCGTTGCAGCCTCACCACCACCTACAACTCAAAAAGCACCAGCAGCGCACAGCACGCCTCCGACAGCTCAACCAAAGACAGCGCCATCAGTTGCTACCGTCGTTACAGATGAGAGCGAAGGAAAAATCCTCTATGTGATGGGGCAAGAAGGTGGGGAGCTTCCACCGGAGATTCTTAGAGAGGAAGCCTACTTTAGAATGCAATTAATGGATGGCAGTCATCATGCAGCCGCTACTAAGTATCTAAAAACACAAGAAGACTGGTCTACGGATGTCAACATAAAGTTTATCCACGATTTTCTTAATGATGCTCGGTCAGATAAGTTTGAATATCTTATCGCCAACCGATCCGCTTTCGAAGCTTTACTGGGTAAGCCCAGAATAGCACAAAGCATCAAAATTCTTGTCAATAAAGAACTGGAAAGAGCCTTCCCGAGGCCAGATCAAGAGCGAGTAGCTTTGCTTACTTCCTATCTAAATTAAGGGTGTGCCTAGCGCTACCCTCTAACTCCCTATAGGGAGAACCGCTAGACATATCCTGGATTATTGAATTAATAGGATTTTCCAGTTGCATAGTTCTTAAGGCTGAACTCATTACCCTACCTTCTAACTCTCTGCAGGGATGGAGAGGAAATATTTGAGCAAGGGACTTTTACTTTATATCGGTAATCTGAAATGTATAAATAAGGTGAACTCTGTGTAATCTTATTTATACTTCCTCTACTCTAAAGTTAATCGCCGAAGGTCCTTCCTTGCGTCCTGATGACCCAGACATTCATCATAATCTGATACCCAAAAAGGCCTAACGCATAGACCCAAGCAAGAATAAAGCTGCCCGTCAGCAAGCCCATCAATACTGCCCCCAAGCCGATTAATATTAGTGTCCCTCCAAATAGTCGCGCCATCTTAGCGTCCTTGCCAGGGATAGACAACATCGTACCAGCAGGAATCATCATCGCCAGAAAGATACAGGTCGGAAACAAAAACACTTCACTAACTGCAGCCCACATTATAGCGCTGATGACCATCATCACAAAAGCTACTCCTGTCATTAGAGCTGATTTCTTTTCGTCTTCGTCTAGCAAGAGTCGACCATAAGGATTGGTCAACAGCGTCAAGTTCATCAATGGTGTGAGAATCCACGTAGATAAAAACATCAAAATAATTACCCCAGCAATTGGATAGAGAATCGTCTTAAGTTCTGGATTGCTCTGAGCTGTCTTGAGGATAAATCGATAAATCAAATAAGCTCCGATAATAAAAGTCCAGCTCTGCTTACCAGATAGACGGCTCATCATCAGACTGTACTTATGGAGCATCTTGTAGGGCCAGAATCTACTCTTAAGCGCCTCCAGCAAACCATACTTGGCCATTACGTTTTCTGGCTCTATGGCCAGCGCTTCTTTAAATCTGAGAAGGGCTTCCTTTTCTTTTCCCTGATTGAGTAATTGCGTGCCGTGATTGGCAATAGCATAAGAGTTATTGGGACTCATATGAAGTGCCTCCTCGATACTGTGATCTAGCGAAGAGTCTCCTATAATATTGGCCACAGCTGTTCGCATATTCAGCGCATCAAGGTTTTCTGCATCTATTTCTAGAGCCATATCGAGATACTCAAGAGATTTGTCATAATTATTCTGTCTGAACTTGACCTGCGCCAGCAACAAATAATAGCTATCAGAAATATACTCAGACTCCAAAAGTCCTTTCAATTTGGCCTCGGCATCTACCAGTCGCTCTTGGTCGATATCTATCCGCACTTTGAGCTCTATAAACGCCGCTCTAGAGGGATCATCCTCCAGTAAAGCATCAGCAACATCGTCGGCATCTGTGAGCTTGCCTTGGAGTAAGAGGGCTTGCGCCAAGCAATACTTGTAGGCGTCTATCTCAGGATTAGAAACAATAAATTCTCTAGCCAAGGCCTCTGCCTCCTTGTATCTATTCTGATTTATTAAAATCCCTATCTGGTCTATGCCCTTGTCCGTAAAGTACATAGGTTAGCGCTTTTTCATATAGTCCAAGATGCTATCATAGAGTCCACTTTGATTGGCAAACATCGCATAGTTTTTAGCGGTCTGAAACCATTCCACAGTCGTCGCTCGATGTTTTTTGGTCGCTCTAATCAGATCTTTGGTAGTCAGGGGCTGCGGGACGCCTGTGCTCATAGCCTCTTCAAGTTTTTCTTCTACGGCGATATCGATAAGCGCTTCGAGGTCAGCGCCAGAATAGTCTTTGGTGTTCTTTGCGATCTTAGCATAGTCGATATCTTTGGTCGGTTTTTTGGTCAACATAATTTTGAGAATCTCCTCTTTGCCTTGTGCATCAGGTGGCGGCACAAAAATGATTCTATCAAAACGGCCTGGTCTCCTAAAGGCACTATCCAGATGCCAAGGGCAATTGGTAGCACCGATAACAAGGACTCCATCATTGTTCTTATCTACACCATCCAGCTCCGAAAGAAACTGATTGATCACATTCTTTCCTGCACTCTGTCGCATATCCGAGCGCTTGGCCCCTAAGGCATCTATCTCATCTATAAAAAGTACGCAAGGTGTATTGAATCTTGCTTTATCAAAAAGTGCGGTCAAGTTTTTTTCACTCTGCCCTACCCACATATCTAAAATATCACTGAGGCCAATATTGATAAATTTGGCACTGATCTCTCCTGCTGTTGCCCTAGCAAGATAAGTCTTACCGCAGCCGGGAGGGCCATACAGTAGTATACCTCCACCGACTTTTTTACCGTACTGCTTGTAGAGTTCTACGTGCTCGAGTGGCTTGATTATTTTAAGGTCTATCTCCTTTTTGACACCTTGCATCCCACCTACATCGCTAAAGTTGATATTGGGTTTTTCCATAAAATCACTATCCTCTCCGATATCAGTATCGTCACCGCCTGTCTCTCGCATTCGAAAAGCCTTATCTAATTCTTCGTCATTCCTATCGGGATGAAGTGCAACGACCTCCATATAAAGTTCTTGTGCTCGGCCGTGGTTATTTTCTTTGAGATAAGCCTTCGCCAAAAGTATCTTTTCTGGAGCGCCTAGGTTTTCGGCGTCAAGCAACTCCTCTCCTAGAATAATCGCTGCAGAATATTTCTTTTGTGTGTAGTAGACTTTTAACAACATCTTTTTGGCCTCGATGTGCTGCCGATCATAACGGAGCAGGGCATCTAGGTGGTCTTTGAGTTGAGCTTGGTATTGACTGTATGCCTCCAGTTTTTGGATCAGCAAAAATCTTATATACACATTATCGGGAGAAGCGGTAATTGCTTGCTCTAGTTGATTAAGTTCTTCTAAATGATACACAGAAAAATATTAACTAAATAAGTAAATAAGCTCACGCTACTGTTTGACAACTAATCCACCTTTCATTACAAATGGCACATTTAATGTCACTTCGATATTGTCTAGTGGACTACCCTCTAAGGCAACAAGATCCGCATACTTTCCGACGGTCAGTGTACCGAAGTCATCGCTGATGTTCATTAGGTCTGCTGCATTGACAGTGGCTGTCTGTAGCGCTTCAAAGTTGGGCATACCGACCTCTGTCATAAAGACAAATTCTTTGGCATTATCTCCGTGTGGAGAGACACCTGCATCTGTGCCGAATGCAATCTTGACGCCATAATTGTAAGCATTCTCAAAAGTCTCTTGAATCTTAGGGCCTATCGTCAGCGCTTTAGGTACGATGATCTTAGGGTAGTAGCCGGGGATAGCGGCTTTCTCTGCGACAAATTTTCCTGCAGATATGGTCGGGACATAATAGGTGCCTTTTTCTTTCATGAGCTTCATTGTTTCTTCTGACATCAGCGTCCCATGTTCTATACTATGGATGCCCCCTTGCACGGCACGTCTGATGCCCTCGTCTCCGTGTGCATGGGCAGCTGTCACGAAGCCATAATCTGCAGCTGCATCTACAACAGCCTTTACTTCCTCTATCGTAAACTGTGGCCCCGAACCATCCTTAGCAACACTCAGCACTCCACCAGTCGCTGTTATCTTAATGCAATCAGCACCATTCTTATATCTCTGTCGGACAGCTTTCTTGGCTTCCTCGATACTATTGATCACACCTTCCTTGGGTCCTGGGTCTCCTTTGAGTTCATCTTTCATACCATTAGATGGATCCGCATGACCACCTGTCGTCGCCAAAGCCTTTTCGGCCGTTAAGATTCTTGGCCCCACAATTTCACCTCTATTGATGGCATTTTTGAGCGACACATTGACGCCGGTTCCGCCGAGATCTCTTACAGTTGTAAAGCCTGCCTCTATCGTCCGATTACAATATTTCACTGCGCCGAGCGCTACATCAGAGTCATTCTGACGAAATCGATCCAGATAGCGGGTAGGGCTAGACTCGTGTTCTATGTGTACGTGCATATCCATCCAACCCGGCATCACAAATTTATCAGAGAGATCAACAAGGGTCGCTGTATCGGGCACTTCAGCATAGCCTTTGCGTATCTCAGAGATTCTCTCTCCTTGAACAATGATCGTCATCTCAGATTGCACCCGCTCAGACTCCATAGAGAGGAGCTGTCCACAATGTAGGTAAGTCAATTGTGCATTGGTGGCCGTCAGAATAAGAAGGGTGGCGGCTAGTGCTATAGCAGTTTTTATCATTACGTAGTCTTTGGTCCTAAGGTAGTAAAAGAATAAGACTGCACACAATCAAGCTGTATCTATGCTGAAATCCTTGATTCCAATAAATCAAAAAAAGGAGACACATTGCTGCGTCTCCCCTTTTTCTTGCACTAGTGACAATCTTTATTCTCACTAGAACACCTTAACAAACTAACTAACTAGTCCCAATTACGGACATTTACTATTTCTGTATTATAAATTTTCTATTCACCACGCCATTATCTAATTCTAGCTGCAACAAGTACAACCCAGTTTCAAATGGCAAGCTAGATAAAGAGATAACATTTGTACCTAGAAGGCCTCTTCCTGTTATCTGTCTACTTGAGAGCTCTTGACCTTTTCCATCAAAAATCGTTGCTGAATAATCTGACTCTTGATCTAAGGTGAACGCCACACGTACATTCTCTCCATTACTAGGATTAGGGAAAATACTTAAACTAACGTCCTCTGCGCTTATCGTTTCTATATCTTGTGTAGAAGAGATTAAATCTATCTGACCTACTGATACTATACCTTGGATATTATTTAATGGTAAGTCTCCAGTCACTTCTTGTAGCAATGTCAACTCCGTACCATTTATTTCAAATACGCCGATCGTACCTGCAAGACCATAGGCTTGGTATAGATATCTACCATCATCAGAAATCCAAAGATCTATCCACCCTTCTGTCGTTCCAAATGCTGCTGCTGGGTCTGTTGTATTGCCCGTAGCGCCAACACCTTGATAGGCTACTTGATTGATCAACTCGATGCTTCCATCATTAAAACTATAAGAAGCTAGACCTGCTTCGATTGCATTGGACACAAAGAAAGTATTCTCGTCAGAAAAATCTAACCAACAAGCTGTACGTCCAGTATTGTTTTCTCCTGAGGCCACGTCAAGATCTATAGCAGACAAACTGCCGTCAGAAAGTATCTGCCATGTAGAAACAGATCCATCTTGCAATCCAGGAAAGATTGGTGGTGTACCATCTGGTCTAAATTCTCTTGCTTCCGTAACAACCACATAGTTGTCGCCAACAATCTGGAAACCAATCGCTGATGGTAAGTTTCTTCCCTCTGCATTATCTCTCAATGTAGACGTTGCACCATCTGTTTGCTCGGCACTAAGCGTCCCATCATCATTGACCGCATATACAACAATCTCGTCTTCGTTTCCACTAGCTAGCGCAGATGAACCAGAGTTAATAGAAGCCACCACTGCAAAGTCTCCATTAGGTGAAAACTGTATCGCAGAAGGTCTGTTAGCTAATTCTCTTCTAGAATCTTCTATCGGCATTAATGTACCATCGTCAAGCAACCAGTATCCAGTTATAGATCCTTGCTGCGCTGGCTCACCCAATGCTAAGAATTCTGTCCTTGTAATATTACTCACATATACTAGACCGGCAACACCATCAATATCCCTTGGGATGAATGCTATACTGTTAGGGCCTTCATCGATAGTAGATTGTGTATCCATTACTGTCAGAGAGTAATCATCTGGATTAACCGCCATAGAAGTTACTGTATTACTTCCTGCATTGACTGCCAATACAAATCTGTTATCTAAAGTCTTCGTGATAGCATATGCAGAGATGAGTGGATCCAATCCTTCTCCTCCATCAAAATCGCCTCCATTGCCACCAGTAGGATAATCTCCTATAATAGTCAATGTACCATCTTCTGACTGTGCATAAGCGACTATTGAGTTAGGTCCCTGTACGACACCGTCTACCTGACCTCTACCATTAGTCATTGCATATACTGCTCCTACTGGGACTACATCATCACAAGACTGACCATTAATCAATACTGCATTCGACAAGCTAAAACAACCATTGAGGTCCGCAATATTATTGCCTATTTGATTTCCTCTTAAACCATCTGCATATGCAAGGTTCCATATGTAATGTACAGCCACACCGAGCTCATCAAAATCTACATCTGTAGAACTTGTAGGAAAGGCAACGATAAAGCCTTGGTCATCTGTAATCACTAATTGATGATTATCACCAGTCTGACCTGTTAAATTTAAGGTAGCTGCAGAAATAAAATCTGACTCACCATCGATGCAGAAGTTAAATGGTCCACCATCTAAAGTACCTCCATCTAAATCACAAGTACTTTCACTATCTATCCTTTCAAATCTCCAAACACCAATACTAGCAATCTCTCCATTGTTAGCCAATACGCCATCCGTAATTAGGGTTATAGGTTCTCTAGGTTCCGTGTTCTGGTTGTCAGAAGCATAGCTCTCTCCACTGTCTGATCCTGTATCATAAGGGATAAATTGTACTATTTTGCTTTCTACGAAGTCGCCATCTTCTAATAAATTTAAATCTCTTACTGCAACTATCCAATCTGGACTTGGTGCTATCATAGAAGTCAAACTGACGAGTGGATGTGTTTCTGAAATTTCAAATGTTGTAGAGATTGTATCTGGAGAAGGTCTCACTCTTGTGCCACTCTCAATGTAAAACTGACCATCACCACTCAAGATTACATCTGCCAATTCTGAATCTAAAGGATCTCGAGAACCAGTCTGAGAAATATTCACCAATCCCTGACTAGCAATCGTACCCTCTTCAAAAAGCCTCACGTTACTATTATGTGTCAATCCAGCTACAGGAGAAAATCTTGCGATGTTCGGCTCGTCGGCAGGGAAATCAACTGGGTGAGAAGCCTCATTCCAAAGCGCATCAAACGTCACTCTGTATCTTGCCGTAATCGGGTTGGATGCATCCGAAGGGACACCCACAGAAATTATTCCCTGTATATTGTTAGTCGGTAGGTCGCCAGTAACTTCCTGTAGGAGAGTCAGCTCATTACCATCGATAGCAAATACACCCACTGTTCCAGTAAGCCCATAAGCTTGATACAAAAACCTTCCATCATCTGAAATAGAAAGATCTATCCACCCCTCTGTAGTACCAAAAGCAGCAGCAGGATCAGTGGTATTACCCGTAGCTCCAATCCCTTGCGCTGCTGTCTGATCGATGAGTTCTATGACGCCATCATTAAAACTATATGAGGCAAGACCAGCTTCGATTGCGTTAGACACAAAAAATGTGTTCTCGTCAGAAAAATCTAACCAACAAGCTGTACGTCCTGTATTGTTTACGCCTGAAGCTACGTCCATATTAATAGGCTCTAAGCTACCGTCTGTCATTATCTGCCATGTAGACACTGAACCATCTTGTAAGCCTGGAAATACAGGTGGTGTACCATCTGGTCTAAACTCCCTTGCTTCAGTAACTACAACATAATTATCTCCTACAATTTTAAAACCTATAGCTGAAGGCAGATTTCTCCCTTCTGCATTATCTCTTAACGTAGATGTTGCAGTTCCTCTAGGTTGATCACTAAGTGTACCGTCTGCATTGATAGCATAGACCACAACCTCATCTTCATTTAAATTAGCTAGAGCAGAAGAGCCAGAGTTAATAGATGTCACCACTAAGAAATCTCCATCTGGAGATATCTGTACAGCAGAAGGTCTATTGGCCAACTCTCTTCTTGAGTCTGCAATTGGCACCAACATTCCATTATCGAGCAACCAATACCCTGTCACACTCCCTTGCTGGGCTGGCTCTCCCATATCAACAAATTCTGCTCTTGAGATATTGCTGACGTAGACGAGTCCATTGATGCCAAATCTTCTTGAAGGCACATAGGCTATACTATTAGGACCAACATCGAGTGTAGGCTGCGTATTCACCGTTGTCAGTGAATAGTCACTGTTAACAGCCATAGATGTTACCGTATTACTTCCAGCATTGACAGCAAGTACAAATCTATTATCATTGGTTTTGGTAATGGCATAGGCAGAAATCAAAGGATCTAATCCTTCTCCGCCATCAAAATCACCACCGTTACCACCCGTCGGAAAGGTACCTATTCTAGATAGGGTGCCATCTTCACCTTGAAGATACGCTACAATTGTGTTGGGACCTTGCACAATACCATCAACTTGTCCTTCGCCATTGGACATCGCATATACTGCGCCGACAGGAGTTTGTGCCAACATGGTAGTTGACATAGCCAAGAGGCCTAAAAGAAAAAATAATGTAAAATTTTTCATCGTTATATTTTTTATAGACTAGGAATTATCATTTTGAAAATTTCAACAACTTTTTACTAAAATTTTCCGTGTGTCTTAAATTTTTTTTATTTCATTCACACAATTCTATTATGACTCATCGCTTACAAAAGGTATTGTCAATTTCACCCTTTGAGTTATCAAGATTCCTTTTTCTCTAAAAATTTTTTAGGATACATCTGTTCTACCTCGCCTTTTTTAAGACAAACTATTGCAGAACCTACGGCGCACTTATAGCTATCAGATTAGTGTAGCCACAAAAAAAGGCCGCTGAAATTACTTCAGTGACCTTATGTGCTATTAAACTAAACTCTCGATTATTTTATCAGCTTCGTATTTGGATAGGTATTGTACCAAGCAAACCAAAAGGTATTATGCGAAGGTAGTATAGATAGAACTTCACTATTGGGGCCAATTAATTTTGTTGGCATCACCTCCCATTGTTGGTTATTCTTATCTATTAATTTTCCTTTTTTATAGGACTTAAATTTATGCCCAAGACTACCATAGACTCTCGAAGCGCCTGTCTTATCCGCCAGAACTATAAAATTGGTATCACCTATCTTATCTGCATAAAATTTCTTTCTCTTCAAATATTTTATGGCAATGGCTAAAGGATCTTTTCTGTAACCCTCAGTTCTGATAATCAGCACTTCATCTTTATTAAAGAGATCATCATTGGCCTTGGGTACTGGAAACATCAACTCGTCAGTACCAAAATAATTTTGGTAAGCGACGCCTTCACCATAATCTCTTTGGTGACCCGTATCTAATGAAAGCACCTGTGTATTGGGATGTGTTTTTTTCCATTCGCCCCAAGTTGTCGTCACGATCGGTAAGACATCTAACTCAATGTCCTGATCATATAAAGGACCCAAGACAGGCTTGCCCTCTATTGTATTCCACAAGCTTTGAGTCTTTTGGTCATACATCAATTTATTGGATCTATAGAGAAAACCACTCGTTCCTAGATTATAGTTTGTGCCCTTATGTTCTGTATCATACGCAATCACGGTGCCGCAGAGTGTGCAGTAGACTCCACATATCGTCTTGTCACCAAAGTCATCCACAAACATCTCGTGCCAGGCCAAAATTCTTTTGGGATAAGCCTTCGCCACACCATTGATGTAACCACCGAAGACTACATCCGTATCAGCCAAATAATCCGCTTGTGACACTTCTAATAGGCGAGGCTGTCTCAACGGTGGTATACCATCTTGCAAGACACCACCCCACACTATTTCTTCTAAGCGGATATTGATTTGTCCTGCTCTATCTTCAAAGTACTTCTGGAATTTTGGATCAATATTCTTATAAATCTGAGCCTTGAAATCATAGTAGTAGGGCTCCATAGTTGGCTGTACTTCCCACAACCATCGCATCCATTGAAAAAACTCTGTATGACTCTCACCAGTCTTTTTTTGCAACAACTCATTGATAGCTCTGAGCTGCCGCCGATCTGTACTGAAGCGCATGATCTCGACCATCGGTGCGACCATTCCCATCTCCCACTCAGCATCCAAGGCAGCTAATATGACCTCATCATCCTCTGGATTTCCGTTGTAGATTAAGGTCTTCATAAGAGATAATACCTCATCATCTGACAGGCTTGGTGCGACTGTGTTGGCGTTGCAACTTAGTGTAACAAGTGTCAGGAATAATATGGAATACAATAATCTGGTCATAGTGCCGATATTATGTTATAAAATACAAGTGGGTTGCCTCGTCCTTTGTTACTCATAGATTAAGACATTCCTCTTCGATTGTTTTTGGACAGAACTTGAGGACTGGAGCTAGGTTGTGTAATTACAGAAATTTGACATCTCCTTGTTATCAAATTGTCCGCTGTGTGTCGCTCTAGGCGAATTAGACTCTAAAAAGCTATTCCTAACAACAATAACAGGCTTCAGATTGTCTTAATACACGAACGCTTCGTCAATATTGCGTGGCAGTCCTTAAAAAATAGAATATGATCACATCATTAGTAATGTCAAACACAGGAACATTGATCGACTACAAACAATATTTCAAACAGGGTCATACTTGGGAAGCTTATCTCGAGCGCTTCCGTGCTGAGATGGAGTCTGAAGACAGTCCATATAATAAATATCTGCCTCAAAACTGGCGTCGACAGGCTAGATTAGCGAGAAAGACCCAGCTTAATGAGGACCTAAAGTCTATGATTGCAGAGATAAAGGAACCACTTAATTGGTTGGTCATCACGGAACACTGGTGTGGTGATGCTTCGCAGATCAACCCTATTCTGCACAGAGCAGCCGAGGAGAGCGGAGGTAAAATCAACCTACGATTTGTCTACCGGGATGAAAACGAAGCCTTGATAGATGCTCACCTAACAGACGGTCGTAGTCGCTCGATACCGATTGTATTACAACTGGATAGTAACTACAAGATCCTAGCGAGTTACGGACCAAGGCCAGAAGAGGCACAAAAGCTCGTGAAGTCTATACTTGCCGAAGGTGGGAACTATAGCCTCCCGCTTCATAGTTGGTATGCTCAGAATAAGCAAACCTCTATTAATCGAGATTTGGTTTCGTTACTGAAGAAAGCCTCTTAGGCCCAGTAGGAATAATCAAATAATATAATTATTATCTTGTGAATTGGAAAAATCCATTGAAAGATTTTTGCCTTATTCTATGATTATCTTTTTTGCATAACTCACTCTGTTTGATAGACATCTTAGCAAATAAGTTCCTGGAGAAAGTGAAGTTAAGTCTATATAATTTCTATTGCCAGCGAAATCTAGTTCCAAGACTTTTATGCCCATTATATTATATAGAGAAGCTTCATATAGTAAATCAGATTTATTAGTGATAGTAACATAATTATGAGCTGGATTTGGGTAAATTGAAAATGGGGAATCTTCGGTAGCCTCCCCTTCAACTACAGATGGTGTGAATACCTGTGATCCTCCCAAAGTTAGTGAGGTCAAGTTAAGTTGAAGAAAAAAAGCCCTCGCATCACTGCAAGGGCTTTTATCATTCTCATTATTTGTCACTACTGACACTTATATTTTCTAGCCATCCTCTAGGGCAGCTGCACCACCAACGATCTCTAAGATCTCATTGGTAATCGCTTCTTGTCTGGCTTTGTTGTAGGTAATCTTTAAGTCCTTGAGCAGATCATTGGCATTCTCTGTGGCCTTGTCCATCGCCGTCATCCTCGCACCGTGCTCACCTGCGTTGATGTCTAAGACATAACTATGGAAAGAGGTCTGTAGAATACTCGGGATCAATTGCTCCAGCAACTCTTCCTTAGATGGCTCGAAAAGATAGTCTGCTTTGTGCTTGCTCTCCTCTTCTCCTGGCTCCTTAGTGCCTTGCAGCTTAGGAACGGGAAGAAACTGTGCCGCTATAGGATCTTGTATCGCTGCATTTCTGAACTGGCTATAGACAACATAGACTTTATCGTAATCTCCAAGCATAAAATCATCCATCAACCGTCTAGAGACTGTCGATACATTGTCAAAAGACAAGTCCATCATCAGCGCTGCATCGTCCATCTTGAAGTTGGCACTAGGTATTCTGTTCTTTAGAAAATCATAGCCCTTCTTACCGATATGGATGATATCTACCTTGCCACTATTTAGCTCACTTTGGTAATCTTCTAGTAGCTCTAGTGTCTTCTTACACACATTGGTATTAAAGGCACCAGCCAGACCTCTATTAGATGTAATGACGACTACAGCCATCTTGTTGATGTCTCTGATGGTAGAAAAAGAACTACCCGCTTCTCCTTCCAAATTCGAAAGGATATTGACCATCATCCTATTGAGACGTTGCGCATAGGGTCTCATATCAGTGATCGCCTGCTGTGCTTTTCTCAACTTTGCAGCAGAAACCATTTTCATGGCCTTGGTGATCTGCTGCGTGGACTTTACCGAGGTTATACGTTCTCTGGTTTCTTTTAACTTACCGGACATCTGGTCTTATTTAGCGTATTGCTTGGTCAAATCTGCTGCTACTCTCTTTACCGTATCGATGGCACTCTGCTCCAACTTTCCTGCTCTAAAAGTATCTAAGACTTCTGGATTGTTTTTCTCAATGTGCATCAAGAAAGCATCTTCAAATTCTCTCACTTTTTCTACAGGTACATCTTTGAGTAAACCATTAGTACCTAGGTAGATAATGGCTACTTGCTTCTCTACTGATAATGGAGAGTACTGTCCTTGCTTGAGGACTTCCACATTTCTCTTTCCTTTATCCAATACAGACATTGTCGCAGCATCTAGATCAGAACCAAACTTAGAGAAAGCTTCTAGCTCTCTAAACTGTGCTTGATCCAACTTTAGTGTACCCGATACTTTTTTCATCGACTTGATCTGTGCAGAACCCCCTACTCTCGATACAGAGATACCCACATTAATCGCTGGTCGGATACCCGCATTGAACAAGTTAGACTCTAAGAATATCTGACCATCTGTAATCGAAATTACGTTGGTCGGAATATAAGCTGATACATCACCTGCTTGTGTCTCGATAATCGGTAGTGCTGTCAATGAGCCACCACCTTTTACGATACCTGCTTTTTTGAGTGATTCTGGGAGGTCGTTCATCTCCTGAGCGATCGCATCATTATTGATGATCTTAGCCGCTCTCTCCAACAACCTTGAGTGGAGGTAGAATACATCTCCAGGATAAGCCTCTCTACCTGGTGGTCTTCTAAGTAGAAGTGATACTTCTCTATAAGCTACGGCTTGCTTAGATAAATCATCATAGATAATCAGAGCTGGTCTACCTGTATCTCTAAAGTATTCTCCTATACAAGCTCCTGCAAATGGTGCATAGAACTGTAATGGCGCTGGATCAGCGGCAGAAGCCGATACGATAGTCGTATAATCCATCGCACCATTTTCTTCTAGTACTTTGGCTACTTGTGCCACGGTAGAAGATTTCTGTCCTGAAGCGACATAGATACAATATACAGGCTCACCTCTATCGTAAAATTCTCGTTGATTGAGAATCGTATCTATAGCGATGGCCGTCTTACCCGTCTGTCTATCACCGATGATCAGCTCTCTCTGACCTCTACCGATAGGAATCATCGCATCGATGGCTTTGATACCAGTCTGGAGTGGTTCCGTTACGGGCTGTCTGTAGATAACACCAGGTGCTTTTCTCTCGATAGGCATCTCATATCGCTCACCTTGGATAGGGCCTTTGCCATCGATAGGCTCACCCAATGTATTCACGACTCTACCGACAAATCCTTCTCCTACATTAAGAGAGGCTATCTGCTTAGTACGTCTTACTGTTGCGCCTTCTACGATACCATCACTATCTCCCATCAGTACAACGCCGACGTTGTCTTCCTCTAGGTTTAGTACGATTGCTTTTACACCAGTCTCAAACTCTACAAGCTCTCCTGCCTTAACCTGTGTGAGGCCGTAGACACGAGCGATACCGTCACCTACTTGTAGTACGGTACCTACTTCTTCTAGCTCCGATTCTGATTTGAATCCTGATAATTGTTGCTTAAGTATCGCGGATATTTCTTCAGGTTTAACCCCAGCCATATCTGTTTATTTTAGGTTTGTTTAATGTATTTGTTATCTGAAAATTTCTTTTTGACTTGCTCTAGTTGGTAGGCTACACTGGCATCATACATCTTGTCCCCCATCTGCAGCACAAAGCCACCGATAAGTTCGGGATCTACAGCCGTCTCTACATCAACTTCCTTGTCTGTCGCAGTGCTTTTGAGAAGATTACTTTTGATCTGTGCTAGATCTTGCTCAGAAATAGGGGCTGCTGTTGTCAGCTTGACTCCTGTTACGTGCTGCAATTTCTTGTACTGCTCATCAAAAGCAGTCGTCAGATCTAAGAGAATATTCTCTCTTCCTTTCTTAGTTACTATTTCGAGAAAAGCCATCGTCACCTTGTCGACAGAGCCACCAAAAATCTCTTTGAAGATTGCGATTTTTTTGGCGGGTTTTATGATGGGGCTTTTGACTAGTAATCTAAGATCTTTATTATTTAATGCCTCCTTGATAGTACCCATATCATTATTGATGGCTTCCAGATTATTCTGGTCCACAGCGATATCCAGCAAGGACTTAGCGTATCTATAGGCAACTCTTTGTACCATTAGTTCATATTCATTTCGCCTACCAGCGTATTCACGAATGACTGGTGCTCAGGACTGCCTTTGAGTTCTTTTCTAAGAATCTTTTCAGCGATTTCTGTAGCCATATTTCCGACGTCATTTTTGACTTCGATCATTGCAGCTTTCTTCTCGTTCTCGATTTCCATCTTAGCGGTAGAGGTCATTCTGTTCGCTTCTTCTTTAGCTTTCTCTTTGGCCTCAGCGATGATTGCGGCTTTAGTTTCTTTGGCTTCTCTGAGCATTGTCGCTCTTTCTTCTCTAGCTTCTGCGAGTATCGCTTCGTTTTCTGCTTTGAGATTGGCCATTTCTTCTTTGGCTTTTTGTGCCTCAGCAAGAGCATTGCTGATATCGCTTTCTCTTTTCTTGAGACCCTCCATCATAGGTCTGAAGGCATACTTGGCCATAACTGCCCAGAATAGAAGGAAGATGATCAGCGACCATAAGGCCAATCCTGGCGTGGGTTGAAAGGGTGCAAAACCTGCTAAAAACATCATATTATATTGTCTTAAGAGTTTTCAATTTTAAAATCAAAAAAGGAACAGCTACTCGACCAACCGTCTTTCACTGTATCCAGTTTCTTCGTTTGCTTAAGGTGCTTTCCTTACTTGATAAAGAAAGCCAAAAGAATAGCGATCAAGGCTGCACCCTCCATAAAGGCTGCCATCAAGATCATTGCTCCTCTGATATCACCAGAAGCTTCCGGTTGTCTTGCAATAGCTTCAACGGCTTTTCCACCGATCTGCCCTAGACCAATACCTGCACCTATTACGGCAAGTCCTGCTCCTAATGCTGCTAAAGTTCCAGTCATTGTAAACGAGATTTTATAAAAAATTAATTAATGATGATCGTCATGGTGGTGCTCCTCTGTTGCTGCTCCCAAATAAGAAGCCGTCAATATCGTGAACACAAATGCTTGTACAAAAGCCACTATCAACTCGATGGCCATCATGAACATAGTCAATGGAATAGCCAATGCCGTACCTGTCAAGCTTCCCGCCATATTGGTGCCGGCCTTACCGAAAATGAATATCAAACCCACAAAGGACAATATCGCTATGTGTCCTGCTGAGATGTTACCTGCTAGCCTGAGCATCAAAGTCAAAGGCTTAATGAACATCCCCAATAATTCTACTGGTATCAATATTATCTTAACAAACCAAGGCGTATCTGGTGGCCACAAGATGTGCTTCCAGTAATCTCCATTACCATTGATATTGGTTAAGATAAAAACGACTATCGCCATCACGGCTGTTACTGTCAGTGAACCCGTCACGTTGACATTACCCAAGAATGGTATCTGCCCCCATAAATTAAGACCCAAGATGAAGAAGAATATCGTCATCAACAGCGGTAAAAACTTCTCGTGCTTATCGCCTAAAAAGGGTACCGCTACATCATCTCTTATAAACTGGAACATCGGCTCCAAAAAAGATTGTACACCAGAGGGTGCACTAGGTGCTCCTTGATATTTCTTGGCCGCTTTTCTGAAGAGCAAAAAGAGTATCAAAGACACAAGCCCCATCGAAACGACGTTCTTAGTAGGACTGAGATCTATAAAGCTTGAAGGCGTACCGCCTAACATCCCGCCATCCCAGATCGTTTTCTGCTCTATGTCGTAGGCTTTATTATTGATGACGGCAAACTTCTTCTCGTAGTTTTTCCCATCAGCACTCACCATCTCTTCCTTATCGAAGCCCTGCACCTCGTACTTGTCCTTTGCCTCAAAAGCTGGGCAAGTAATTCTGTGGATATTACCTTCAAATAGGACATAGTCTTTGTATCCGTAGTGCCCATTGTCATGGTGGCCAGCTTGGAACTTCCCAGTCGAGAAGAATTCCATTCCTCTGTCCTTGTTATATATGATAGCAGGTAGGGGTACTCTTACCATATCCATAATCGTCCATACATTGGCATCACTGATGTGATGTATCGCAGTAGCCGTAGGATCGTAGGATGGTTCTGGATTATCGATGTTAACCGCGACGCCACAATCTTTATTATAATCTGTTACGTGGTAATGGGGATGGTGGCCGTGGTCACCGTGTCCATGATCTCCGTGTGCACTGTGATTATGCCCAGGGTGGTCGTTGTGTTTATGTCCATGATCATGTCCTTTATGATCATCGTGCTTATGCCCAGCGTGGTCGTGATTATGTCCCGAATGATCGTGACCAGAATGATCGTGATCGTGATCGTGGCTATGACCAGAATGGTCGTGCCCTTGATGGGTCTGTTGTTTGGCTTTGTTGAGCCCATTCTTGTCCACTTGGGACGTCAATGAAGGAGAATAGGCCATTAATATGGCAGCGATCGCAATTATTCTAAGCATTTATGGGCTCTTAAAATTTCGTGCAAAGGTAGTATTAATAGGCCTTTTTACAACTTAATTAGGGGAGAATTAAATTGAAACTCAATTACTTAGGATAGACCGAGGCCTATTGCGCATCAAAACCGTA
>CALFUU010000052.1 GCA_937929835.1 uncultured Saprospiraceae bacterium
GACGCTATACCCCAAAAAAAGCGTCCCCACATCGACGAAAATGTGAGGACAATGCCTTATTCAAAGAGTAGCCCGTACGGGATTCGAACCCGTGCTACCAGGATGAAAACCTGGCGTCCTAACCCCTAGACGAACGGGCCAAAATTTAGATATCTGCTTAGCGCTCTAAGCGGATGCAAATATATAAATTTTGTCATTTGCAGTAAGTGTTTTGCAAAATCTGTACCTATTATTTTATTACTACTCGTGTACTGCGTGATAAGCCTGATACCGTATCTATTAATAGGGTGTAAGCTCCTGACTCTAAGTCACTTACGTCTATTTTTGTTTTGTTGCCATTTTGTAAGACTAATTGTCCTAGGCTATTGTAGAGACTTATACGTTCTATTTCCTCCTCTGTAGAAGAGATATTTAAGATATCATCTGCAGGATTTGGAAATACTCTAATGAAGTCTAACTCAGACAGCTCCTCAGTACTAATAGAGTTAGCTTCTACTACTTTAAATACATCCACAGCAGCTTCTACAAGGTGACCTGGATCATCATCAGCAGCGGTATAACTTATTGTTATAGGCTGTGTCATATCAAGGCCAGTTTCTTCAATATTGAATCTTAAGACATCTGTCCAATCTCCTGTACTTGCATTGGTGCCTGCAGCTGGATCTGATCTAAACTCAGTTAATAGAACGGTACTCAGACCATCTGTCAGCTCTACTGTAATGAAGTCGTTGGGTGCACCTCCGTTACCACCGGCATTGAAAAAGTAAGTTCTGAATTCAACTACTGGGTTGTCATATCTATCTAAGATTATGGCTGGAGAAGTCAACGTTGTTGCACCATCATCAATATCATCAGCACCGCCACCTCCTGGGCCATTTCCAGTGACATAAGCAATTTCACCAATATCACCTTCAATATCTTGACCTATAGCTGATGGTTGCCCTTGGAACACAGTACCACTGGGTACTTCTCGTACCCAAGCACCTGTGGGTGCATTGCCATCGACAGTCCAGCCCAAGTCTAATACAAAATCATCCATATAACCGAAATCCAGTCTAAATATCGGCTCATCTGTTACTGGATTAAAGGTCGTCAGCACTCTATGCTCATATCCCCAAGCAGCAACAATAACCTCATAGTCTTCTTCAAAAGTCTCCAACAAAAAGGCACCACTTGCATCGCTATCGGCTTCAAATACTCTTTGACCTGCAGTGAAGACGAGTTGTGCATCAGGGATGCTAGCACCTGTCTCAGCGTCTATGACCATACCAGAGACAGTCGCTCTATTAGGCTGTGTCAGTTCTACATCTAGAATTGTCAATTCGCCATTAATAAGCTCTACATTATCAATCTCTAGTGTATTGTATAATGGATGAGTAAATTGGACTGTGTACGTTCCAGCTTGTGCTAGACCAGTCTTATAATTTCCGGCTACATCTGAGCTGGTATTAATATCAGTGTCAATAATCGTGATGGAGGCATCATTTATATTCGTTCCGTCTACTGCGCTAACAACGTTTCCTTCTAGGTAACACGCTCTCTGATAGGTAGGTCTAAAGATGTAAAGACCTGTATTGATATCATTAGCTAATATTAGTCCTGAAGGTAACCAAGGATGTACTCCCCAGCAGCCACTAAATCCGCCATCTGGACCCAAAAAGGTATCATAAGCACCGACCTTGATCATATTGTCTGGTCTAGAGACATCGGTAATCACAACACCATCTGTGTACCAAGAAGTGACGACGTAGCCATCGATATAATGCGTATTGTGTGGGATAACCCCATTGCCAGCTGTTTCTGCTGGTTGGAAGAGATCTAGTCTTCTAATATTGGTCGGATCAGACACATCATAAGAATCTACAAAGGCATTACCTCTTTCATCTGTCGTAAATACATAATTCTGATCATCAGAAACCCAAGCATTGTGTGTGAAATTAAATGAAGTATTGACAGCACCTAATTCTACAATATTGGCTTTATCGGTGACATCGAAAAGAGCCAATCGACCTACATTAATCTCTGAGCTGTACATAATATTATTTTTCACCATAAGATCATGTGCATAATCAGCTCCATTGTCCCCGTGCGCACCGACTACTGGAGGTGTCCATGGATCAACATTGAGGTCAAATATGACCGCCTTATTCATTCCTGTACTGCAACCAGCTAAGTAAGCAAAGCCATTTTCGTCAATAAAGATGTTATGACATGAGGCTAAAGTCAGCAGTCCATTATTGGTCATTACTTCTGGATTCAGAAATTGGAATCTAATAGAATCACTATCAGATACTTCTGACATGTCTATTACGAGAAGCCCATCTCCTGCATTGTCCGCAGATACATAGACATAATCGCCCCAGTTTTTCATATCTCTCCATGTCGTTTGATCCCCTGGGATAGCAATGATTTCTCTCGGAGCGGTAGGGTCGCTTAGATCATAAATTCTTGTTGAACGCGTAGTACCTACAATC
This sequence comes from uncultured Saprospiraceae bacterium, assembly GCA_937929835.1. Classification (GTDB taxonomy): domain Bacteria; phylum Bacteroidota; class Bacteroidia; order Chitinophagales; family Saprospiraceae; genus RFSX01. The sequence continues at coordinate 2,475 of CALFUU010000052.1, forward strand.
GCATATTCAGTTCCATTAGAATGCTCAAACCCCCATATATCATTACCACTTTCGTTGTTGATATCTGTATAGTCCATTTGACCAACAAGTTCTAGATTGAAATTTTCTTGTCCTTGGAGAAAGGCTGCAGTAAAGCAGAGCACCAATGCGTAAAATAGCTTCATTTTAAATATTAACCTGATTAATAATGTATTACCAAACCACAAAAGTACAATTATCTATGTAGTCTATAGGTCTACATAGACGTACATACCGACATTTGCGACTTATGATTTTGATAAGACCATCGTCGTTAATCTAGATATACAGATGTTTTTTCCGGCTTCATCAGCTATAGCGATATTCCATACATGCATCCGTCTCCCTATTTTAATAGGCGTCACCTTGCCTATGACATACCCTTCCTTTGCGGAGCTGAGGTGGTTGGCATTGATTTCTACTCCGACGATAGGCGTTTCGAGTGGATTGTCGACCAGACATACCGAGGCCACAGATCCCAAGGTTTCTGCTAGGCTCACAGAGGCTCCACCATGGAGCAGCCCCATAGGCTGCTTGGTTCTCTGATCGACTGGCATAGTGGCTATCAGGTAATCTTCTCCGATTTCAGTAAACTCTATACCTAAGTGTTGTACAAGAGTTTGATGGCCACTGGCATTGAGCATTTCTAGTGTAGGATTATGTTTCCAGAGCATAACTTATTTTCGTGTCTTATTTTAATGAATACGAACATATGGAAATATACCACAACCCTAGATGTAGAAAGAGTAGAGAAACCTTACAACTCTTAGAAGACAAAGGGCATAAACCTCAGATTGTCTTATATCTCGATAAGCCACCTACCAAAACCAAACTGAAGTCCATACTCAAAATGCTTGGCATCAAGGCGCAAGATCTCGTCAGAAAAACGGAATCTATCTACAAAGAACAGTTTAAAGGAAAAACCTTAACGGAAACGGAGTGGATAGATGCCCTTATCGATTATCCTAAGCTCATAGAAAGACCTATAGTTATTAATGGCGATAAGGCAGCCTTAGGGAGGCCTCCAGAGCAAGTCTTGGAGATTCTTTAATTATTAGATCCATTCTCCGTAAACTGTGTAATGGTCTCTTTGACCTTATCAATCTCGTCAGGATGAAAGTGCTGGCCGTCAATTTGATTTCTAAACCAAGTCATCTGTCGCTTGGCATATCTTCGAGAGTTTTTCTGGATTTCTGATACGGCTTCATCGAGACTATAGACTCCTTCCATGTGCTTAAATAATTCTTGGTAACCGACACTCTGAAGTGCTTTCAGATGTCTATGCGCCCATAACCCCCTGACTTCTTCTTCCAGACCTAGTTCTATCATCTGATGCACTCTCAGATTGATGCGTTGATACAGCTCTTCTCTTGGTCTATCTAGGACGATATACAGAGTCTCAAAGTTGCGCGGCGCCTTCTTGTTGAGATAACTACTAAAGGGCTGGCCAGTTTCTCTTATAACAGAAAGGGCTCTGACAACGCGGTGGGTATTTTGAGATTCTATTTGATTGAAGTAGATGGAATCTTTTGTTTCTAATTCGTGCACAAGGGCAGGGTAGTCCTCTGTAGCTTGTTGATTCAACTTTGCAATCGTCTCTGGTAGAACGGACGGTATCACATCCAACCCTTCAGCTACTGCTTTCAGGTATAAGCCAGTCCCCCCGCTCAGCACGGGTACTTGACCTTGAGCAAAGGCGGGGGTGATGATGTCCATCGCCTGTTTTTCGTAGAGCCCTGCGTGATAAGGCTCTTCGATACTCCAATGGTTGACCAACTGCAAGTCCAATGCCTTGATCTCATCATCTGAGGGCTTGGCTGTACCTATAGACATCTCTTTATAGACTTGACGGCTGTCTGCAGATAGGACTGGACCTCTATTTTCTTTAAAGAGTTCTAGGAGCAAGGTGCTTTTGCCGACGGCAGTAGGTCCTGTGATGATGATGAGCTTCGGTGTATTCAAGTTGACCTGTTGGATTTGGCTGTATAAAGGTATTTCTAGGATGCCAAGATAAGGATTGTACCCTAGCCACCAACCTTAGCACTTTAGCAAATCCATCTTCAATCAGAAATTCTATTACTTGAAACATTAGAAGCATCCTATTATTGTAATTCTCATTTTGTACTTGTCATTTTGGATATTCAATAGCAAACTACGGAATTATGAATCTTAGATAAAAAGAACATGCTTCGCAGAAATGATTATTGAAGCTTATACAATCGCACGCGGTTGACATTAAGCGAATCCCTCGTATATTAGTTATCAATCAACTGATATGAAAGCACATTACCTTTTCCCTATCCTTGCCATCTTGATTTCTTGTAATAGTCCATTGAGTCCTATTCCAAGAGAATCAGAGCCTACAAAAAGTACCCAATCTGAGTATGCTCTCGTCATACACGGAGGAGCGGGAACGATACTCAAGAAGAATATGACAGCTGAGTTGGAGCAAGCATATACGGCTAAGATGAACGAAGCACTGGATCTGGGGGAGGGTATCTTGAATCAAGGTGGTACAAGCCAAGCAGCCGTCGTAGCCGTCATCCAGTTACTGGAAAACTCTCCACTCTTCAATGCGGGCAAAGGGGCTGTCTTTACCAATCAAGGCACTAATGAGATGGATGCTTCGATTATGGATGGCAAAACACTTAATGCGGGAGCGGTAGGTGGAGTAACCAATATTAAAAATCCGATCACAGCTGCCCTTGCTGTTATGGAGCATTCCGATCATGTATTTATGGTCGGAAAAGGGGCGGAAGAATTTGCTAAACTACAAAGCTGTCAGACTGTCGATCCCAGTTACTTCAGAACAGACAGAAGATGGAATAGTCTACAACGTATCAAAGAAAAGGAAGCCACAGAAGCAAAAAAGAATTTAACTGAATTATCAGAAAGTAAGCACGGCACAGTAGGCGCGGTAGCATTGGACAAAGCTGGAAATATCACTGCTGGCACTTCTACAGGCGGTATGACCAATAAGCGATACAATAGAGTAGGAGACAGTCCCATAATTGGAGCAGGCACTTACGCTGATAATGAGACTTGTGGAGTCTCTTGTACAGGTCACGGAGAGTATTTTATCAGATATGCAGTGGCTTATGATGTCTCTGCTGCAATGCGTCACGGCGGCAAGGATCTAATATCAGCTAGCCAAGATGTTATCCACGGCAGAATGAAACACGCTGGAGGTACTGGAGGTCTGATTGCTCTAGATAAGAAGGGCAATATCTCTATGCCATTCAATACGGCTGGTATGTATAGAGGCTATGTCACTGATAATGAACGAGTTGTGAAAATATATGGAGATTAATGAACGATAACTTTCTAGTCAATGATGGTGATCTTCTATTAAATTAAAATAGATTTGTAAAACATTGATTACTAGTAACCTATTATGGATCATCTAAAGAAATATGCAGTTCACTTAGCTGCTCTAGTCGTATTCTTTTTCTGCGCTTTCATTCATTTTCAGCCAGCTTTCCAAGGTAAGAAACTCCAACAAAGTGATACACTCCAGTGGAAGGGAATGGCACAAGAGGCTAAAGCATATGAAGAGAAAACGGGTGAGTCCTCCTTATGGACCAACTCGATGTTTGGAGGGATGCCAACCTACTACATATGGTTCAAGCAAGCCAATGGCCCTATAGACTATGTTAGAAAGATTTTGAGTCTAGGCTTTACCAATGAAGTGGGCAAGTTTATGACAGGAATGATTTTGTTCTACATCCTTTTATTACTTCTCAAAGTCAATGCGTGGCTAGCAATGTTTATGGCCCTAGCTTTTGCTTTTGGTACTAATAATCTGGTCTTGCTCAATGCAGGACACAATACCAAGATAGCCACATTGATGGCCAGCCCACTGATCATTGCTGGAGTGCTCTTGGCTTATCGGAGCAAGTATCTGTTAGGGACTATTGTATTTACGCTAGGGATGTCCATCAACTTAAAATCGCAGCACCCACAGATGACCTACTATCTGGGATTGGTTTTGATGATCTATGTTCTTGCAGTGTTTATTAATAAGATAAAGTCTGGTGAGTTAGTGGATTTTGTCAAGGCTTCAGGCTTCTTAGCGATTGGCTTATTACTGGCAGTTGGTACAACAGCCAATAAGACACTACCGATCTACGAGTACTCTAAAGATACTATGAGAGGTGCGCCCATACTCCAGCAAACATCTGGCAATGGAAGCAGTAGTGAGGTAGATGGTTTGGCTTGGGATTATGCTATGAACTGGAGTAATGGATCTGAGGACTTATTACAGAGTTGGATTCCACTAGCCAATGGGGGTTCTACTTCAGAACCCTTAGATAGTGATTCTGGATTTGCGAAAGTGCTGAGGAAAAATAATATTCCTTCTCGCAGTATACGACCACCAATGTACTGGGGGAGTCTCCCATTTACCAGTGGACCGATTTATTTTGGAGCTATTATTTTCTTTCTCTTTTTTATAGCTCTATTTACGTATAAGGACACGATTAAGTGGTGGGTTCTGTCAGCTGCTGTACTTACCTTTCTCTTATCTATGGGTAAGAATTTTGAATTTCTAAATCGACTATTTTTTGATTATTTCCCCTATTACAATAAGTTCAGGACGCCTAACTCTATACTCTCAGTGACGGCAATTATAATTCCTCTGTTAGCCGCACTTGGTCTACAGAGTCTGGTAAATTTGAAGGAATTACCACTCAAAAAAACATTGATAGCGGGTGGGGGATTTATCCTCTTTACTGTTTTCATAGGGTTCGTAGGTCCAGGCATTTTTGATTTAAGTTCTTCCGGTGATGCCCGACTCGCTCAGAATGGATTCGATATAGATGTACTCATTGACGATAGAGCATCTATGCTGCGTTCGAGTGCGCTGCGTTCTGCGTTTTTGATGTCTATTTGTCTAGCCGCCATATGGGCTTATGCAAAAGGTTATATCAATAAAATCATTCTTTTTGTTGTTGTAGGCGTCTTTTCATTCGGGGATTTGTATCTCACCAACCTCCGATATGTGAGTTCTGATAATTATGTATCCGAAAGAAGGTATCAAGCCAATTATACACCGAGACAAGTAGATAAGCAGATCTTGTCAGACCCTGATCCACATTACAGAGTCTTGGACAGTAGTGCCAATACTTTTAATTCTTCATTTGCCAGTTATTTCCATAAGTCTATAGGCGGATATCACGCTGCGAAATTGCAAAGGTTCCAAGATATCATTGATTACCACATTGTCAAAAACAACAATAAGGTGCTCAATATGCTGAATACCAAATATGTCATTTCTGGTTCTCCTCAAAAAGAACAAGTTGGACTTAATTCTGCTGCTCTTGGAAATGCTTGGTTTGTCAATTCTGTCAAGTTTGTCAATACGCCAGACGAAGAAATCCAGATGTTAAATGACTTTGATCCTCTAGGAGAGGCCATTGTCCACAAGGAATTCAAAGATGTCCTTAAGTCAAGTACGCAGTATGATAAAAGCGGCAGCACAATTAACCTCTCAGAATATAAACCCAATAAACTAACCTATGCTGTCAATGCTAATGGTAACCAATTGGCCGTGTTTTCAGAAGTATGGTATGGACCTGATAAAGGATGGAATGCATACATCGACGGTCAAGCAGTGGATCATATAAGAGCCAATTATATACTGAGAGCCCTTGAGATACCTAGTGGTCAGCATACGGTTGTCTTTGAGTTTGAGCCTAAGAGTAATAAGACAGGGCTTCTTATCAGTATGATTTCTAGTCTTATCTTTCTCTTGCTTAGTGGTTATTTTTTCTGGACAGAATACAAGAGAATAAAAGCATAGTGCACTCTCTTGTGATTATATATCTTTGTTGTTGATGCAGAAAGGAAGACAAATCCTCAGTCCAGAAAGATTCAAGATAACCCTACAACGTCTTGCTAGTCAGATAATTGAGAATTATAGTTCTAATGAACTCATAAATGTAGTCGGTATCCAAGAGAAGGGTGTCGTTCTTGCAGAGAGACTTATCGCTATAATACATAAAGCCTACCCTAAGCAAAAAATTCAGCTTGGAAAGTTGGATATCACTTTTTATCGTGATGATTTCAGAATGCGACAGACACCTCTCAAGGCCAATGCCACCCAAATGGACTTTAACATAGACGGTAAGAAGATACTACTGGTTGATGACGTCTTATATACTGGTAGAACCATACAAGCGGCAATGTCCTCACTTCAGGATTTCGGGAGGGTAGAGCGGATAGAGTTATTAACGATGGTAGATAGACGGTTTAATAGGCATTTGCCCATAATGACAGACTATACTGGGATAGAAGTAGATGCTGTTGATGAAGCTTATGTAAGTGTAGAGTGGGAGCATCTAGAGGGTGAGGATAAGGTATTGATATACTCAAAAAAGTAATGAAGGAAGATGGGTGAAGGAATGATAAGCACTAAACATCTACTCGGTATTAAAGACCTCACTAGAGATGACATCAAGCTTATTTTTTCGACGGCGAGAAAATTTAAGGATGTTATTAATAGACCTATCAAGAAAGTGCCTTCTCTGCGAGATGTGACTATCGCCAATTTATTTTTTGAGAATTCTACTAGGACTAAGTTGTCATTTGAATTAGCAGAGAAGCGGCTTTCAGCTGACGTCATCAATTTCTCTTCCTCCAATAGTTCGGTCAAGAAAGGAGAGACCCTTCTAGATACTGTTAATAACATCCTCTCCATGAAAGTGGATATGATCGTGATACGACACCCGGCTCCTGGTACAGCAGACTTTTTATCTAAGCATATAGATGCTCAGATCATTAATGCAGGTGATGGCACCCATGAGCATCCGACACAAGCCCTGCTGGATGCCTTCAGTATGGAAGAAGCCCTTGGTGCTGACTTAAGAAATAAGAAGATTTGCATATTTGGTGATATCCTGCACTCTCGAGTAGCGCTTAGTAATATATTTTGTTTGCAAAAATTGGGTGCCAAGGTCCGTGTTTGTGGGCCGCCGACGCTAATTCCAAAGCATCTCACAGCCTTAGGTGTCGAGACCTCTTATAGTGTTAAGGATAGCCTAGCGTGGTGTGATGTAGCCAATGTTTTGAGGATTCAACTAGAAAGACAGGATATAAAATATATTCCTTCGCTGAGAGAGTACAGTCGCTATTATGGTATATCGAAGGAGTTGCTGGATTCTATAGATGGCCATAAGATAATTATGCATCCAGGCCCAATTAATCGTGGAATAGAATTAGATAGTGATGTAGCGGATAGCGAGCACGCGATCATACTCCAGCAAGTAGAGAATGGGGTGGCCATCAGAATGGCAGTTTTATTTTTATTGGCTAGCCAGAGAGGTGTAAAAGCTGAAGCTTAAATATTCATTAAAATTACTTGATTCGTTGACCCTTGGCGTAGCTGCACAGTTATTTGTATTATGAAATATGTATTTTTCTTTTTGACCATTGGATTTTGTTTACTAGGGATTAATTCTCAGGCACAATCTGATGTTGGATTCTATGATATAACTATCAAGGTCGACAACTATGACAACGATACGTTGCTTGTCGGCTATTACTACGGAGACAAACAACTCGTCCGAGACACCTTATATAGTTCCGCTCCAGGTTCATTCAAACTGGCTGGTCAAGATACTTTGGACAACGGTATCTACATTCTCTTGACTTATCCTGACAATCAATATGTGCAGTTCCACGTCAATGAAGGTGACAAAGAATTCCAAATAGAATTTGATTATAACGATAAGAAGAATACTAGGTTCCGAGGCACTGAAGACAACGAGCGCTTTCAAGCCTATATTAATCTGTTATCAGAGCATAGACCTAGAGCTGTTGTTCTGAGGGATACAATTCAGGCGCTCGCTGAAAAGAATCTGCCTACTGAAGCGTTTGATAAAGAGCTAGATGCAATCGATGCTATCATCATTAAAGCCCAAGAAGATATAATTAACAAGGCACCACAATCGATATCCGCTATTATATTGAAGGCAAGTGAGGAGGTAGAGGTGCCTCTGTTTGAGGATGATGCAGAAGCACAACTAAAACGGTATCTCTACTTTAAGGAGCATTATTTTGATAATGTAGATTTGGCCAATCCTGTGGTATTAAAATCAGGTGTGCTTTCTCCTAAGGTAGATTATTTTCTGGAGAAGCTTACGATCAATCATCCTGATAGCATTAAAGAAAGTATTGATATTCTATTAGACAAAATGGAACCCGCGGAGGATACCTATAGGTACTTTCTAAGCACATTCTTAAATAAGTATGGCACTTCAAAAATTATAGGCTATGATGCCATTTATGTACACTTAGTGAAAGAGTATTACCAAAAAGGTAAAGCCCCGTGGGTAGGCGAGGAGAGTCTAGCCAAGATTATAGATAATGCCAAGAAGCTTGAGCCTGTCCTCATAGGTAATATTGGTGCAGACATCAAAGTATATAAAGAGGACGGCACTCCAATTTCTATTTCTGACATTGACTATGAGTATCTCGTCTTATTGTTTTGGGCTCCAGATTGTGGCCACTGCACTAAGATGATGCCTAAGTTTGTAGAGTTCAATAATAAGTGGAAGGATAGTGGTGTCAAGTTATTTGCTATCTGCTCTAAGCATCAAGACAAAACAAAAACTTGCTGGGAAAACTTAGAGAAAAAAGATATGCTAGGCTTTATTAATGCTGCAGACCAATATCACCAGTCAAGATTCAAACTGAAGTATAATGTGAGTACGACTCCTAAGGTATTTATTCTAGATAAAAATCGTGAGATTTTACTAAAGAATATAGGCGGGGATCAACTAGACGAGGTGATGCAAGAAATCCTCAAGCGTCAAGACAGGGAAGATCTTATCCCCAAAGCAGCTGTGAAATAACTTACACTTCGAGTGCTAACTATATGTAGCTAAGACTTTAGCAATTCTATACATCGCTTCTTCTAGTATGTCATTTGATGTAGCGTAAGAAATTCTAAACGAGTTGGGGTCACCAAAGGCTCTACCCGTCACCGCAGCCACGTGGGCTTCATCCAATAGCACATCTACAAACTCATCTGCATCATTGATTCTTCTAGTTCCATTTGACTTCCCAAAGAATTCTGATATATCTGGGAAGAAATAGAAGGCTCCCTGAGGATCATTTATTTTGACTCCTGGGATAGCACCAAGTTTGCTTTTGACGAGTTCCTTTCTTTCTAAGAACTTCGTCTTCATATAGTCGAGATCAGCAGGTTGTCGGAGTAGTGCAATGGATGCTGCCTTCTGACCGAAACTCGTGGCCCCTGAGGTAAACTGTCCCTGCACCTTAGCACAAGCACTCGCTATCCATTTTGGTGCCGCCATATAGCCCAATCTCCATCCTGTCATCGCAAAGCCCTTAGACATGCCATTAACCGTTATGGTTCTGTCATACATTCCAGGCTGTGCAGCGATGCTTGGATTTTTGCCTTGAAAGCAGATGTATTCGTAGATTTCATCCGATAGAACAAACAGATCGTTATGCTTAGAAATAACTGCTGATAAGGCTTTTAATTCCTCTTCAGTGTAGACACTGCCAGTAGGATTACTAGGGCTAGAGAATATGATCAGCTTCGTCTTGTCATTGATCGCTGCTTCTAGTTGCTCAGGTGTTACTTTGAAGTTTTGGTCTATACCAGCAAACAGCGGCTTGGGTTGGCCACCACTAAACTTTACTATCTCGAAGTAACTGACCCAATAAGGCGTAAAAATGATGACCTCGTCAGTGGGGTTCAATAGGGCTAGGCAGACATTGGCAATGCACTGTTTGGCACCATTGGAAACTACTATTTGGTCTATTGCATAATCTAAGTGATTGTCTCGTTTTAATTTGGTGCATATGGCCTCTCTGAGCTCCACTAGTCCAGGTACAGGTGTGTATTTAGTATACCCCGCATAGACTGCATCTCTTGCAGCATCTTTTATGAAGTCTGGTGTATCAAAATCTGGCTCACCTAGACTTAGGCTTATGATGTCTATTCCTTGGGATTTGAGCTCCCTTGCCTTCTGCGCCATTGCGATGGTAGCAGACTGTGACATCGATTGTAATTTGGTAGATAAAAGATGACTTGACATATCGAGTATTTATTGTTTCAAAAGTATGATTTACTTTATCAAGAAGTTAGTTTTACTGCTATAACCCTACCGAGCTATGAAAGAAAAAATTCAAGTTTTTGTTACAGGCGGCACTTTTGATAAGGAATACAATTATATAACTGGAGAGCTATACTTTAAGGATACTCACCTTCGGGATATGTTCGAGCTAGGTCGGTGCACTTTAGATATAGATCTCAAGACTTTAATGATGATTGATAGTCTGGAGATGAAAAGTGCAGAGCGCAAACTCATCTATAAGAATTGTAAGTCCTCAGACTCTGATAATATAGTGATTACCCATGGTACCGATACCTTGGTCAAAACTGCAAAATACCTTGCAAGAAAAAAGCTAACCCAAAAAACTATAGTGATGACTGGGGCAATGATTCCAATTGCCTTCGGTAACTCTTCAGATGGCTTTTTTAATCTTGGTGCAGCTCTGGCTTTTGCTCAGGCTCTACCACCTGGTGTCTATATAGCGATGAATGGACGATATTATAATTGGGACGACGTAACTAAGAACAGAAAGACTGGATATTTTGAATCGTTAAGCTAGATTGCTGGTTTCGTGAACGTTAAATCTTTTACATTATCAGATAGACTCCTCTAGATTGCTGGCTTTCAGAAGAGAATGTATATTTAATTTTCCCCATATATTCAATCAAAAGGACGTTTTTAGGTTAGGATACGTTACTTTTGTGTCTATTCAAAGAATGAATGAAATGAGGAAACATCTATTAATTCTCTTGTTCTCAGTTGTCATTATGACAGCTGCTCAAGCTCAAAATCCACAATATCCATACGGTCTTTCGTTCAAGACCCTTTTTATGGATTATCAATCTCAGAATGGTGGATCCATCACGGATTTCTCTGCCTATCACCACGGATTTGAGATAAGTCTGCAGAAAAATCTTAATCAGAACCTTAATCTCATCTTACCAGTCAAAGTGGGTGTAGTCAATAGCCATAACGCTGAGATAGAGGGCTGCTTCCATAAGAATGTTTATGGTGCAGATGCACAATTGCAATATCAATTTTATAAGCCAGAGACTAAGGTGACACCTTATGTAATGGCTGGACTTGGTGGCGTATTAGAAGACGAAGGAGAGTTTAATGTGCAGATTCCATTTGGTGTGGGACTATACTTTTATGTAAGGGACAACGCCTATATCAATTGGCAGTCTGAGTACAGATATTCGCTTTCTGATGACAGGAATAATCTTCATCACGGTATAGGATTTACCTATCTATTTGGCAATAAGTTGCCTATAGAAGATAAGATGAAGGATATGGGCAAATTGGATTCTGATGGAGACGGATTAGAAGATGATATTGATCTCTGCCCTCAAATTGCAGGTCCTGCCGATCTCAAGGGCTGTCCAGATAAAGATGGTGATGGTATTCCTGATTACAGAGATGATTGTCCATCTATCAAGGGTGTAAGTCTCTTTAAAGGATGTCCTGATACAGATGGGGATGGTATCTCAGATAATGATGATGAGTGTCCTAACAAAGCTGGCACGAAAGAAAATAATGGATGTCCAGATGGTAACGACGATATGATGGATAAGGATACAGATGGTGATGGTGTCCTGGATAAAAATGACGAATGTCCCAACCAGAAAGGAGATATAACCAACAATGGATGTCCTAAGACAGTCATTGATGCAGACTCTGATGGCGATGGCATTCCTGATTCTATAGATAAATGTCCTAAAGTGAGAGGGCTAGCCAGTAATGATGGATGCCCAAGCAAAACAGTTACTGTGTCAGATAGAGACGGTGATGGCATCGCCGATAGCGCCGACAAATGTCCAGATAGTGCTGGCCTTGCAGCCTTTAATGGTTGTCCAGATACTGATGGTGATGGTATAGATGACAGTAGAGATAGATGTCCTAACTCTCCTGGAACAGTAGCCTCTAACGGTTGCCCAGAGATTACAGCTTCAGACAGGTCTACTCTAGACTTGGCGATGAGAGCCGTGTCCTTTGACACTGGTAATGCTGTTCTGCGAAGCGAATCATTTCGGGTCTTAGATCAGATTGCACAGATTATGAATAGATATCCTGACTATAATTTGATTATAGAAGGCCATACGGATAATGTCGGTAGTGCGGTTAACAATCAGCTTCTCTCAGAACGAAGAGCTAAAGCTTGTTACGATTACTTAAGAGACCAGGGTTATGTTAGTTCTAGTAGAATGACCCACGCAGGATATGGAGAAGCGAAACCTATCTCATCTAACGACAATCTTGAAGGAAGAAAGCTGAATAGGAGAGTAGCCTTCAATCTTGTGCCTAGATAATAGAATCCGCAAAAAGAAAATACGAAAGGGATGGGCTGAAGCTTATCCCTTTTTTGTTTGCTCTACCCGAAGAGCTTTTTCCATTACGGCAGCTTTCATAGATTGTGAGTAGGACTCTAATTTGGTAGAGATAGCAGCATCAGTGCTGCCTAATATACGAGCAGCTAATAGACCAGCGTTCTTTGCTCCGTTGAGTGCAACCGTCGCTACAGGTATTCCATTAGGCATCTGTAGAATGCTGAGTATAGAATCCCATCCATCTATCGAATTTGAACTTTTGATAGGTACGCCGATTACAGGAAGTGTTGTCAGCGAAGCTATCATTCCTGGGAGATGCGCCGCTCCTCCAGCACCAGCAATAATGACTTGAAGGCCTCGATTTTTTGCTGATTGACCATACTCAAACATCCGCTGTGGTGTCCTGTGCGCTGAGACTACAGTTATTTCATAATCTATACCTAATTCATCTAGGACAGCTGCTGCTTGCCCCATCACGGGTAGATCTGAATCTGAACCCATTATGATTCCAACATTCATATTGATGCTTTGACTTTTAGTAAGGATTTGACTTTCTGTAATTTTTCGAGAACTTCATCTTTTGTGTCTCCAATGATATTTACATGTCCCATTTTGCGCAATGGTTTGGTTATTGTTTTGCCATAAAGATGCACGTAGACTTGTGGAAATGCATACACTTGATCTAGACCTTCGTAGATGGCCTCTCCGGTATAACCAGGCTCACCGACTATATTACACATAAGCGCATAGCCTTTATGTGCAGTCTGATGGGGTAAATCCATATTTAACAACGTCCTCAGATGTAAATCATACTGAGAGTTAGGCCCAGCATTGATCGTATGGTGTCCAGAATTATGTGGACGTGGAGCGGCTTCATTGACGATAATTTGTCCAGCTTTATCCAGAAAAAATTCCACCGCTAGGATACCTACCATATTGAGTTTGGAGATAATTTCTGTAGCCAATTGGCTGCATTGTGCAGTTTGCTCTTCAGTAATTGCACTAGGGGTAATCAGATAATCAAGGAGGTTGCCTCTTTCGTCAAAGACCATTTCAGTAAGTGGCAATTGAGTCATTTGTCCTGATTGGTTTCTGGCCACTATAATGGCCAACTCTTTATCAATATCAATCAGATCCTCTATAACTGAAGGTCCCTCAAAAAGTTTGGATAACTGTTGGTCATCCTTGATGACAGTGACACCTTTCCCATCGTATCCCGCAGTACGTGTCTTCTGAATAAACGGGTAGGTCAAGGTGCCTTCTTCCAATTTTGTGAGTATTTCTTCCTTTCCAGAAACAAGAAAGAAGGGTGCGGTTGCTATGCCTTGCTCGGCATAAAATTCTTTCTGGAGGCCTTTGTCTTTGATCGTTTGGATCACCCTAGGCTGCGGATAGACCTGTGTACCTTGCTGCTCTAATTGGATAAGCGCTTCAGTATTTACATTCTCAATTTCTATGGTTAAGATGTCTTTATCACTTCCAAATTTCAGAACAGAATTATAATCTGTAAAATCACCTATCTCAAAGTTGGGATGTACCTTAGGCACTGGAAAGTCCTCGCTCTTATCCAAAAATGACAACTGTAGGTTCCAACCCACAGCTTCTTGTGCCAACATCCTGCCGAGTTGACCACCTCCTAGAACGCCTATTTTTAATTTCTGAATGTCTCTGATGTCTCTAGTTTTTAGAATCATAAAGGTATTTATAATCCCTACCTTCACCTCTGTAATAGTTAGTAATTTTGTAAGAACTCAAAATGGAAATATAGTGGGGAAGATACTTTTCAAAAATGCACGCTTAGTTAATGAAGGTTCGATCAAAGAAGGCGATCTTCTAGTCAAAGATGACAGAATAGCTAAGATAGCGCCTAGCATCACAGCTGATCCCAATACTGAAGTTGTAGACGTCAAGGGCAAAATGATTATACCAGGTATAATAGATGATCAGGTCCACTTTAGAGAACCAGGCCTTACACATAAGGAGGATATCAACTCAGGTGCAAGATCTGCTGCTGCCGGGGGTGTAACTTCCTTTATGGAAATGCCCAACACCAAACCAACTAGCACAACGCAGGAAGAATTACAAAAAAAGTATGAGATCGCTGCGAGCACCAGTACAGTCAATTACTCTTTTTATATGGGTGCCACAAATGATAACGTAGAGGAGGTCTTGAAGACCAATCCCAAAGACGTATGTGGGGTCAAAATATTTATGGGTTCAAGTACAGGCAATATGCTCGTAGATAATGAGAAGACACTAGACAATCTCTTCTCTAAGGTGCCTATGCTTATCGCTACCCATTGCGAAGATGAGGCGACCATAAGACGCAATATGGCAGCTTTCAAGGAAAAGTATGCGGTCATCCAACCTTATATGCACCCTCTCATAAGAAATGAGGAAGGATGTTATCTGTCTTCTCGTCTCGCTGTAGATCTAGCAAGGAAGCACGGTACAAGATTACATATCCTACATATCAGCACAGCAAAAGAAATCAGTTTGTTCGATAACGATATTCCGTTAAAAGACAAGAAGGTTACTGCAGAAATCTGCGTCCATCATCTCTACTTTGATGATGGGTATTATTATACGTTGGGTAATAATGTTAAGTGCAACCCTGCTGTAAAGTCTGCATCAGATCGGGAGGCTCTTCTCCAAGGTCTAAAGGACGGGTATTTTGATGTGATTGCTACCGATCATGCACCGCACACTAAAGAAGAAAAAGCAAAGCCTTACTTAGAGGCGCCATCTGGCTTGCCACTTGTCCAGCATAGCTTAGCCGTTATGATGTCTTTCTACCATAGGGGAGAGTTGAGTATGGAATTTATTGTTGATAAGATGTGTCATAGTCCCGCAGTCCTCTTTGATGTAGAAGATCGTGGATATTTAAGAGAGGGATATTTTGCAGATTTAGCTGTAGTGGATCCTGATCTCGAATGGCAAGTAGCTAAAGACAATATTGAATACAAATGTGGTTGGTCACCAATCGAGAATTTTGATATCAAAGGAAAGGTCACAGATACGTTATGCAATGGACAGTGGGTCTATCGCCACAACAAAATAACAGGTACAAAAGCAGGAAAACGGCTGAGCTTTACACCTAGAAGCCTATAGATTTGGCGGGTTGACAGAGGTCTTTTATGGTAGAGACCATCTTGACAGCCGTGAGTGCAGCTTCTGCCCCTTTATTGCCATATTTACCACCAGCTCGCTGCTGAGCTTGCTCCATAGAGTTGACTGTCAGTACGCCAAAAGTGATGGGCTTAGAACTAGCAATCGCAAGTTGGTTAAGAGCGGTGGCTACTGATTGATTGATGAAAAGATCGTGTTCAGTTTCCCCCTTGATAACACAGCCTAGACAAATAATAGCGTCTGCCGCTTTATGCTTGAGCAGTGTCTTAGCTGCAACAGGTAATTCGAAGGTGCCTGGCACTTTCATTATGGTTATCTCTTCCTTATCAAGCCCTAGCGTAGCAAGGGTAGAGATAGCAGCATCTAACAACTTAGATGTAATACCGTCATTCCACTCAGATACAGCTATATGTATTTGCATACCCTTTGCGGACGGGGCATTGTCTAGATTATGTTCTGGTGTAAAATCTGCAGAGCTCATCTTAGCTAACAGATCGAATCATCATATCTATCGTTTCTCCTTCATTGGAGTTAGGATATTTATTCTTGATTCTGCTAAAGGCATTTAGTGCCGTAGAATTATCACCTTGTTTGCGTGCAAGCAAGCCTAGTTTATATAGATAATAAGGGGTCAAAAGAGCATCTTCTGAGGTCGTAGTTGCCTTTTGATACATACTTATGGCTTTACCAAAGTCTCCTTTTTCCGAGTAAGCATCTCCTAGATTGCCAAACTTCATAATAGGCGAGTAAGCACCAGCAGCACTATGAGAATCTAAATAGGATATCGCATCATCAAATCTTCCTAGATTGAGGTAGCTAATGCCAGCATACAACTTTGCGAGATTTGCAGTTTTGGTACCGCCGTAATTATCTATGATGTCTAAGAAACCCTCAGCTTCTAGCCCAGGCCCATCAAGTGCCAAAGCAAATGAATCTTGGGCAAATCGCTGCTCAGCTTGATAGATAGCTGCTTTTGCAGCCTTCTCTTTAGGCTCTTTTATAAAGAACTTGAAGATGATAAATGCTGCTGTGAGCAACACTAATAAACCAATCAGCCCCATAATGAGACCTTTATTTTTCTCAAACCAAGCAGTGGATTTGTCAGTTTGATGCTCTACTGTTCCTACTACTTCTTCAACTAACTCCTCCTCTTTTCTTCTTTTACCCATTATTGTATTTTAAAAAATTTGCGCAAAAATAAATAAACTATAAGTAAGGTGACTTACTAGACATATCTATTATTTATTAATCCATTATGAATGGATAATCTTTTTGCACATAGTTATCATCATATAACTCCGAAGCCATTGGAGAGTCAGAGTTCTCAGCAAACTCTATACAGTCTGCAATTTCCGCTTTGATCTTGTCTTTGATGGCATCAATTTCCTTTTGAGTCGCTATTTTATCAGAGAGCATTTTTTCTTCAGTTTCCTTGATAGGGTCCCTGTCTTTAAAAGAATTGAGCTCTTCTTTAGTCCTATACTTCCCTGGATCTGAGACTGAATGGCCTCTATATCTGTAGGTTTTGATTTCTAAGTAGTAAGGACCCTTTCCACTTCTGATATGCTCAGCAGCTCGAGTCAGTGCTTCGTGAACAGCTTCCGGAGACATACCATCTACTTGCTCGCTAGGCATTTCATAACTAAGCGCTTGCTTATACATATCAGGTACATTAGAGGTTCTTTCTACCGATGTACCCATTGCATATTGATTATTCTCACAGATATATAGTACGGGGAGCTTCCATGTCATAGCCATATTGAAGGCTTCGTGTAGGGCGCCTTGTCTTGCAGCTCCGTCACCAAACATAGTTACACAAAGGTTTTTGGTACCTCTATATTGCTCTGCTAAAGCTACACCAGTCCCAATAGGAATCTGAGCACCAACGATACCATTACCGCCAATATAATTATGTGCTTTGGAAGAAAAGTGCATAGATCCTCCTTTCCCCTTGACTATGCCTGTAACTTTTCCAAATAACTCTGCCATACACTTACGAGAAGAAATGCCTCTACAGAGTGCTATTCCGTGTTGGCGATAGGCAGTTGCAATCTTGTCATCCATAGTCAAAGCAGAAACTAGCCCAGCAGCTATAGCTTCTTGCCCTATATATACATGTAAGAATCCTCTTATTTTTTGCTGACTGTACGCCTTTAGGGATGCTTCTTCGAATCTTCTGATTCTCAACATCACTTCATACCAATTGAGGTAAGTCGCCTTATCGAACTCTACTTTCTTAGATTTCGTCTTTTTTTGAGGTTTGTTTGCTACTTCTGCCATTGTTTTAATGCACTTAATACTGATAAATAGACCTAACTTTGGTCTCCAACCAAGCTATAAAGATAACTAATTGAATCATATCAGTATAGAATTATTAGGACTGACTAATTACAGAAACTATGATAGGCTCAAAGTTGCATTTGGTAGTGGATTGAACCTGATTACTGGGATGAATGGTGCTGGTAAGACAACCATACTGGATGCCATTTACTATTTATGCAACGGTAAGTCTTTTTTTACCCACTTGGACAGACACATCTATAAGACAAACCAAGAGTTTTTTAGAATAACAGGGCAATTTCTGAAGGCTGAGTCGAACTTGGATATGTCCATCGTTTCATCTTTAGGAAAGAAGAAAACCTTATCTATAGATGAAAAGCCTCTCAAATCTATAGTCGAGCTGATGGGAGTCATTCCCGCTTTTGCTATTGCACCCAAGGACATCCTTATACTTTTAGACAGTAGCCAGGCAAGACGCAGATTGCTGGACAAGACAATCTCTCACTCTGACAAGCAATATCTCCATAACCTATTAAAGTATAATAAAACCCTCAAGCTGAGGAATGCTTATCTCAAAGAGGCCAGCAAAAAAGGTATTTCTGATAGTACCTATCTCGACTCATTGGATGTAAGCCTAGCTGAGCCAGCTCGGTATATCTATAAGGCTCGTTCTGAACATATTAGTGCCTTAATCACCCAGTTTGAAGCTTTGTATAAGCAACTAAGCGATGGCAAAGAATCTGTAAGTCTAGAATACACTTCTCAACTCTCGGATAAGACTTTAGTACAGCTACTAAAAACAGATTTGCGAAAGGATTTGATCACGGCAAAAACCAATTCTGGTATTCATAAGGATGATCTATACATCTCTATAGACGGTCAAGCGATCAAGAAGTATGGCTCCCAGGGCCAACTCAAGACTGCTATCATAGCCCTTAAACTAGCGCAAATGCAATGGATGGAATCTATTACCTCAGTGGTGTCCATTTTGTTGTTGGATGATATTTTTGATAAGCTAGACAAGCAGCGTGTTAAGCAACTTTTGGCCAAAGTCTGCCATGAGGGTAGACAAGTCTTTATCTCTGATACAGATAATGAGAGACTTTTACCGATTTTTGGAGAACTCAATCTCGAGTATAATCAGTTAATAATAGCGGACGGTACCGTTTCTAATGGATGACAAAAAGCAAATAAAGGACATACTCTCTAATATCTTTTCTGATAAGAGTAAATTATCTAAAGGCTACAATCAGTATCACGTAGAGGATACTTGGCGGAAGACCTTTGGAGAGATGATCTCAAAGTATACATCTGGGGTCAGATTCTATAATGGAACCTTAGAGGTATACATTACGTCAGCATCTCTTAAGCAAGAGCTAGAAATGAGTAAGGAGAGTGTTATGAATAAACTCAATGCGGCTCTATCTCATAAGAAGGTATCTAAGCTGGTTATTAGATAGTGAGATAGTGCACTAGAATAGCATATTGACTAGAAAGAAGACAACAAGGTATATCCATAAGGCATCTAGAAAGTGCCAATATAACGTCATCATCTTGAGATGCCTCTTCTTAACGGGGTCCGTAAAATAAACCAAGACACTTATGGGCTCTACAATTTGCTTTACTGCTCGGTAATAAAACACAGCTAAGAAAGGAATACCTGCAATCACGTGTGCAAAGTGGACGCCGGATATAATATACAGGTAGGAAGCCATATTGCTATGGTTGATAGCAATGCCTTCTGTCAGTAATTGCTTCCAAGCTACAATCTGACTGGCTAAGAAGAGCAAAGTAAGGAGTAGGGTAAGGCCTAGACTTTTCTTGTATTTTTCGGTTTCATCAGATCTATAGTAATCCATAGACTTAACCAGTACATAACTGGAGGCTAGAAGGATAAGCGTATTAACGATAAATAGTACGGGCAATTGTAATGGTTCGAGGCCAGATTGTACCCGCGTGTATATGTAGGCAAAGCTGAATCCAACAAACAATGCTGTGACTCCCATCAACAACAGCCCTAAGGCAATGAAACTTGGATGTATAAGAAAGTTGCGATTTTCGTTTATCATTAGATCTGGATTGTAGCTATAACAACAGGCGGAACGTTTTGCTCATTAGTATTCAAAAAAAAAGCCCCCAATAATTTATTGGAGACTTTTCTTGTATGAATCTTATAATGACTACAGTACTTCCTTTACAAGATCAGCAGCTTCCTTAAGAAGAATGGCTGACTTTACAGAAAGTCCACTTTCGTCAATGATTGTTTTTGCTATATCTGCATTGGTACCTTGTAATCTTACGATAATGGGCACATTGATGTCTTTCATATTCTTGTAGGCGTCTACGACACCTTGGGCAACTCTATCACACCTTACGATACCACCGAAGATGTTAATAAGAATGGCCTTTACATTAGGGTCTCTTAAGATGATTCTAAAAGCTTGTTCTACTCTGGCAGCATCTGCAGTACCACCCACATCTAGAAAATTGGCAGGTGATCCACCTGATAGCTTGATGATATCCATCGTCGCCATAGCTAATCCGGCACCATTCACCATACAACCAACGTTACCATCTAGCTTTACATAGTTAAGACCCACTTTCTTAGCTTCTACTTCGGTAGGATCTTCTTCACTTTCGTCTCTTAGTACAGCTAAGTCCTTATGTCTATAGAGTGCATTTTCGTCAAGGCTTATCTTCGTATCTACTGCTACGATTCTATCATCAGCAGTCTTTAGTGTAGGGTTGATCTCAATAAGAGAAGCGTCAGAACCTACAAATGATTTATAGAGGTTGGAAATGAACTTTGACATATTCTTGTATGCAGCTCCACTCAGTCCTAGATTAAAGGCAATCTTTCTCAGTTGAAAGCCTTGCAGGCCGAGCATTGGATCCACCCATTCTTTATGCACAAGTTCTGGCGTTTTTTCAGCTACAGCTTCTATATCCATACCACCTTCGGTAGAGTAGATGATGACATTTTTTTGCTTTTCTCTGTCCATCAAAATAGAGACATATATCTCACTACAGGCATCAAAGTCAGGAGCATAGGCATCCTCTGCTACCAGAATCTTCTGAACCAACTTACCTGGACCTTCCATTCCTCCTGGAGTCTGAGGCGTTTTTAGCATCATACCTAGAATGTTGCCTGCATGCTCTTTTAGCTCAGCTTCATTTTTAGCTAGTTTGACTCCGCCTCCTTTTCCTCTTCCACCTGCGTGGATTTGAGCTTTGACGATAGCAACTTCTGACCCACTTTCAGCCGTAATCTTCTTGTAGGCAGCTATGGCTTCATCTAGTGTCTCTGCCATAATGCCTTTCTGAATCGGCACTCCATAGCTTTCTATGAGTTCTTTTGCTTGATACTCGTGTAAATTCATATGAAATTTTATTCAACTATTATTTTCTCTAAAATAGATCCTGATTTTGTTTTTATCTCGAGGATAAGAATTCCTGATGTCACGTTAGACTCATCAATAAGGACTCTGTTCTCGCCTGATTGTATCTGTACTTGAAAAGAATGTACTAGCGCACCTGTTATAGTGTGTAGCTTGACTTGAGCTAATTCTGTTTGTGTACTTGTAAACTGTACAGTAATGTCAGAATTAGACGTGATGGGGTTAGGGTAGATGTTAAGCTCAGAGACAAAATCTAGTTCATTGACAGCTGATGAAGAAGTACCTGTATTGAAGTTTCTCGTCATGCTACCGTTGCAGCCTCCGCCAAATACATTATAGGCTCTTACAGACCACGAAGCAAAGAATTCATTGGGTTGTAATTCTGTGAAGGTCAATCTTGGTTCTGTTGTTCTCTCTCTGAATGTTTGACTACCTATGATGGTTACAATGTAGTATTCTGCATTCTCTACTGGCTCCCATTCGAATGTGACCTCATCAAAAATCTCTACTGTCTCGCCAGCAGCTGGTGAGGAAAGGGCAACTTCTCCTCTTACTGGTCTATATTGGGTCTCAGTCACATTTGTTCTGAGGTAATCTCGATTATTGGCATCTAATGAGGCTTGTATTGCAACGAGTTGATCTGGAGAGAATGTCTGTATGTCACAGCCTTGAGAATAAGACATAATGTTTTCCATTAGTGGCTCAATAGCATCACCATTTCTATCAAACACTTCCCAAGGGAGTATGCAGCAGTTACAAGAGAAACCAAAGCCATAGTCTGGTGGTGTATCACAGATCAAGTCTCCTGCTGTATCACAGTTAGATCCATCTTGTAGTTCTATAGAGACAATATCACCTATAGGTCCTTGTTCTGTGATGGTAATTGAGGTTTGGAAAATTGTGTCTCCATTGTTGGAAGGATCATAATATTGACCATCCCATCCATAGTGTGTATGGCGTAATGTAAAAAAGTGGCCAATTTCGTGTTCTAAAGTATAAGCTCTAGCCGTCATTTGGTCTTTTCTCATAACGAGATAGTCACCATTAGGTGAATAAAAGCCTAAGATTCTTCCCAACCCACCTGAGGCTATTTCATCTACAATAAAGACGTTAATAGAGGCGTCATCTGTTTGATTTCTCATTAGAAATCCAGAACCAGAGGGATTTGTGTTGATTGCCGTATTGTTAATGACATTAAATTCCTTGACATAGAAAAACATATTAGACCCACTTAGTTCAAATGACTCATTCAATATGCATAGTCCTTCAAGTGCTAATTCTTCTGTAGGTTGTGAGGATCCGTCATTATTTGCCACCAAATGAAATGTCACAGGTATAAAATTGGGCATAGACCCTTTAGCTAAGGTTTGATTCCAATGCTTTTTATTGTCTAGAAATGATTGAGTCATTTCCTCAGTCTGGATTGTTCCACATCTTCCTTGGCTGCTCGCATAAGCTACAGTCAGCATAAAGACTAGAAAAATGGATATAGATTTCATCGAATATTTTTAACAAAAGTAGTTACTTCTAAACTCCTTACATATCTTCTTCGTTACAAAAGGGTGCAAAAGCCCCTATTCATCAATATTTCTGGAGTCCCATTCCTAAATTCAAAATATATATACTTTTGCAGCGCAATATTATACAAATTAAATAAAAAGATAACATGAGTAAAGTTACTGTTGTAGGTGCTGGAAACGTTGGAGCTACGGTTGCCAATGTCCTTGCGCACAAAGACATAGTCAATGAGGTAGTCCTTGTTGATATTAAGGGCGATTTTGCAAAAGGAAAGGCACTTGACACGTGGCAACAAGCCCCTGTTGACTATTACAGTACCAAAGTAACTGGTACGGACAATTATAAAGACACCAAAGGTTCTGATATAGTTGTTATAACGGCTGGTATTCCTAGAAGACCAGGTATGAGCAGAGACGATCTCATCTCAACCAATGCGAAAATTGTTGTCTCAGTCACAAAATCAATTCTAAAGCATACTAAGAATCCTATCTTCATCATCGTTTCTAATCCACTTGATGTAATGTCATTTGCTGCATTGAAAGCTTCTGGATTGGACCCAAAGAGAGTTATGGGAATGGCCGGAATACTAGATACTGCTAGATACAGAGCATTCTTAGCTACTGAGTTAGACGTTTCTCCAAAAGATATACAGGCGGTTTTGATGGGAGGACACGGGGATACTATGGTGCCTTTGCCTAGATTTACAACTGTAGCTGGCATACCTGTTACTGACCTGATTAAGAAGTCTGAACTCAATAAAATCGTAAAACGAACGCAGAAAGGTGGTGGAGAGTTAGTGAAGCTGATGGGTACTTCTGCTTGGTATGCTCCCGGTGCAGCAGCTGCACAGATGGTAGAATCTATAATCAAGGATGATGGTAGAATTTTCCCTGTGAGTGCTTGGTTACAAGGAGAGTATGGCGTAAAGGATATGTTTCTTGGCGTACCTGTGCAATTAGGTAAAGAAGGTATCAAGCGCATCATAACACTAAAACTAAATGCACAAGAAAAGAAAGGCCTCAAAACTTCAGCTGCAGCTGTTAAGAAGGTTATCACTGATTTTAAGAAAATGAAGCTGGTTTAGATTATAGATGAAGATACCTTCAGGCATTACGACAAATAGGGGTTTTGATCTCGCCGAAATGGCAGATCAAAACCCCGTTTTATTGATATTCCTCCGTCATTTTGGTTGCATCTTTTGTAGAGAGTCACTTTATGACCTTGGTCAGGAGCAAAGTTTTTTCCAAGAGCGCTCGGTCAGACTCGTTTTTGTTCATATGGATTCTAATGAGCAAGCTGAGTCGTATTTTAAGAAGTATGGGCTTACAGATGCCCAGCATATATCTGACCCTGAGTGCAGATTATATCAGCACTTTGGACTTGAAAAAGGAAGAGTCAGCCAACTCTTCGGGCTTAAGACTTGGATGAGAGGATTTGAAGCCAATAAGAAAGGTGTGCATTACCAGCTCAAAAAAGCTGGTGACAGTTTGCAAATGCCAGGAGTCTTTGTTTTGGACCAAGGAGAAGTAAAGAATAGCTTTATCCATAATAGCATTGCAGATCAACCAGACTACATCAAGCTTCTCGACTACTAAACTCTAAGAAAAGAACTAGAACAATGTTGTAACATATTGTTCAGTTAGGATCGTTAATATCTGTAGGTAGCTTGCTCAGCTCATTAGCCTTAGAACTTATTCACATTAAATCAAGGAATTATGATTCGTATAATCGTTGCAGTGCATTTCTTACTTCTGTCAGCTTCTCTAATCGCACAAGAATTAGAATCTGAGTTATTTTTCTATGGAGATGTAATGACTTATGCATTTGAGGATGAGAATAGAATGCGTGCCGCCAATGAGTTCGCTATATTGCTAGAGACCTACTTAGGCAATGATCCTATGCTAGATAAAGAAGCAGATTTCAAAAAGTATCTAATCGTCTTGGACTTGGATAAAGGCAGAAAGCTCATCAGCTGGAAGGCTAGACTTAAAGCGCATAAATATAGGTATGGTTGCTATCTTCTCGAGAAAGGCAAAGACCCAAGACCATTTAAAAGAACAGAAGCATTGACAGCTGACATGGCATTTATGACTTCAACTGCTGATGATTGGTACGGTTGTCAATACTACAACTTTAAAAAGATGTCTAAGGACAAGTATCTTATTTTAGGCATAGATCCTACTAGTGAATATGATAATCAGAAAATCGCTGATATACTCACTTTTAATAAAGACGGTTCTATTACACTTGGAGGTCCCCACTTTGAGGACAAGGAGTCTCCTGGCACCTATGCCAACCGCATCATTATCTCTTATTCTTCTGATGCAGCGGTAACCTTTAACTATAACCCGCAACTGGACATACTCATTAAAGATCACTTAGAACCACGTCTCGGAATGCAAGCCGGTCAAGGAGCGACCAATATTCCTGACGGCACATACGAGGGATATAAGTTGGAAAAGGATAAGTGGAAGTATGTAGAGAAAATTTTTGATCATGTCTATGAGACTGCCCCGATTCCAAAACCTACACAAAGTGGTTTGTTTAAGGGAAAGTAATTTTGGAAATTAGAAGAAAAGGACCGTCTTTTTCCACCTTATAATCTTCTGAATTCATTATTGAAGGAACCCAAATTACTTCATCCTTGTGAGTAAAAATGGGTACGGTTTGCTTCTCTATCAAGTCGATTTTCTTATCCGAAAAAACTTTTTTAAGCTTCTTCGTTTTTCCACCCATTCCGAGTGGCTTTATCACGTCGCCAGCTTCCCAACGCCTTATGAGCATATCAGCTGGCATCAAGTAAGTTGGAATTGTACACGCGTTTTTATCGTGTAACCTGTCAGCTGTATCCTCTATGGATAGAGTAAATCGATAGTTATTTATGATAATCGATAAAGGCAATTGAGTCAGATCTACTTGCAATGGTTTCCATAAGACAGGTTTGGCATCTATAATAAGATGGTCAGAGCCTACGACACATATCTTATCATCGGTATAGAAAGTGGCTCCTTTATGGGATAGAGAAGAATGTATCTGACTACAAATATCTCTGCCAAATCCATACTCTTTGATTATGTGATAAAGGAATGTTGAGGAATAATCTTGTAGGTTTTCCTTGAGGATTCTGAGTTGTGCATTCTTTCTTTGAGGTCGTATTTTGTCTGCTATTAATGATGTAAGTAAGAGCTGGTCTTGCCGTGTTCGCTCGGAAAGAGATATAAGCCTCTGACTAACATTTTTATCAATCACTGTAGTCAAGTCTGGAAGTATCTGATTCCTGATAAGATTGCGGAGGTATTTGTTTTCTGTATTGGAACTGTCCTCTCTGTATTCAAGATGGTGCGCTGTAGCATAAGCTATTATGTCCGCTTTAGAAAATTGTAAGAGCGGTCTCAGAACAGGCCCATTGATTTCTGGAATACCAACTACTGACCTACCGTTTAGAAAATTGAGAAAGATGGTTTCGACCTCGTCATCACGATGATGTGCCGTCAATATTTTGTCATACCCTAACGAAGCAAAGAATTTGTAACGCTCTTTGTGAGCCCAATCGTGAAAATTGCCTTTAGGTTCCTTAGGACTTAGGTTATGTATATGGCAAGTCAGATTGTTTATGGTTGCATAATTTTCTACAAAGTATCTATCCTCGGTCGATTGTCCATCTCGTGTATGATGATCTATGTGGGCAACACTATGGGATAGGCCACACCCCAATAATAGGTTAGAAAGCACCATAGAATCTATTCCACCACTCATAGCGACAAGAATTCTATCTTCTAAAGTTATTTCTAACTGAACCAATTGTTTTTTAAACCTATTTAACAACTTTCCTATATTGCCGTTCTAAAATGCGAAGATCTTGAAAATACAATCATTTACCTATCTATTGTTTATATCGCTTACTCTCTTAGCTTGTAAGAGCGATCCAGTAAGACCCACGAGCACAGTCAATAATATGCAAGGGTCAGGTGGTGTCGTCGAGGAAGAGCGGGTTGTTACAGAGCCAAAAACCTCTAAGGATACCGCACCACGCGACCGATTGCGCTATAAAGTTAAGTTGACAGATGAAAAAGCCATAGTCAAACATAGAGCTTCTGCACTCAACATCCTTAATTATAGATTGAAGAATGATGATTCATATATGGCCATGATAGAAGCGGATACTTGGGAGTATGCCTTTGTATTTGACGGAGAGATGTCAGCGCTTGGTGTCCACGACGGCATATGGATAGACTTTAAGAAAGACCACACATATACCTATGGAAAGAATAATGTTATCCATGGCACAGGTAAGTATAATTATCAGCTAGATAGAGGCGAATTGCTGATGATAGACGATCAGCCAGGCAAGAAACCTGAAGAATGGACTATTAAGTCAGCTGATGATACTATGATTATGGTCGGTACTGCAACCTATAACGATAACCATATCCAAATGAAACTTGTCAAGGTGCCAGATGCTATTCAGCAACAAAAAGGCTAGCCTATTTATAGATTTTGAGCTTATTTAGAAAGGCTCTGTACTTATCAGCATTTCTATTGTGCTCTATCAAGCTCCTAGCAAACTGGTGCTGCCCTGAGTTATCTGGTGCTGCACAGAAGTAGAGATACTTGTGTTTTTCATAATTGAGTACGGCATCTATACTTGATACATCTGGCATACAGATAGGACCAGGAGGTAGTCCTTTGTATTTGTATGTATTGTAAGGGGAATCTTTGGAGAGGTGTCTGTTCAGGACTCTTTTTATGGTAAAATCTTGATTGGCAAAGACGACCGTGGGATCAGCTTGTAGCAATTGTCCACGTTTAAGCCTATTGATATATACGCCTGCTACCCGCGGCTTTTCTTCATTTACTAGAGTTTCTTTTTGGACTATTGAAGCCAATGTATAGACCTCCTCTTTTGTCATATCTAGACTGGCTAGCTTTTTTGTTCTGGATTTGTTGTAGAAGGTCTTCTGCTCTGAGGCGAAGCGACTGATAACCGATTCAGGTGAGGAGTTCCAAAATATTTGGTATGTATTCGGAATAAACAGAGTCATAACGGTCTCTCTAGTGACTCCATATTTCTTCAGTGTTGCGGGTGCGACAAAATGATTAAGGAAAGAAAAGCTGTCTGATTCTAGCTTAGAAGCCATCATTCCGCATAGTTGCTCTATATTTCGAGCATTGTTAAATGTCAACGATAAGGCTTGTTGGTTACCTCTTCTTAGATTTGATATCAATTCTTTGTTACTCCAACCTTGCTCTAGTTTATATCTCCCTGGCTTAGGCGTATCAAACTGCATCAACTTGGCGACCAAATTGAATGAAGTCGGCTCCACCGCATAATCTGACTCTAGACCAGCAATTAATGCCTCATAACTAGAGCCTGTAGGTACATAATAGAAGGATTCTTCGTCTGGCAGCTCTACGGCACTACCAAAAATGATCTTGTACCCATAAAGGCCTACGATAAAGGCTATTAGAGTACAGATCAGAAAGAAATAATAAAGTTTCTTCATCAGAGATTAATACTGTTCCTTTTCATTTGGAAAGTCTGTCGACTTCACATCTTTAATGTAGTGCTCTACGGCTTCCTTCATTATGTCATAGAGTGTGGCATACCGCCTTAAGAAGCGTGGATGAAATTCCTTTGTGATACCAAATAAATCATGGCTGACTAAGACTTGTCCATCTGTACCATTTCCTGCTCCTATACCTATAGTTGGTATGCTGAGTGTCTTTGAAACTTCAGTGGCCAGTTGGGCTGGGATTTTTTCCATCACCAACCCGAAGACACCCGTTTCTTCAAGAAGTTTGGCGTCCTCAAGTAATTTTGCAGCCTCAGCTTCTTTCTTGGCTCTGACGGTATAGGTTCCAAACTTATAGATGGACTGTGGTGTCAAGCCAAGATGACCCATCACAGGAACCCCGGCAGATAAAATTCGACTAACTGATTCTATGATCTCAGAGCCGCCTTCAAGTTTTACAGCATGTGCTCCACTTTCCTTCATTATACGTATAGCAGACTCCAAGGCTAACTCCGAATTACCTTGATAAGAACCGAAAGGTAGATCGACCACAACCAGTGAGCGCTCCACTGCTCTTATAACTGAGGTCGCGTGGTATATCATTTGATCTAGTGTAATCGGAAGTGTCGTCTCATGGCCTGCCATAACATTGGAAGCCGAGTCTCCGACCAGGATCACATCTATGCCTGCAGCATCGATAATCTTAGCCATACTATAATCGTAGGCCGTCAACATACTTATTTTCTCTCCGGCATCTTTCATCCTTTTGAGGGTATGGACAGTCATTCTCTTTGCATCTTTGCTTACTGCTGACATTCTTTATTTGTTTCTATGATAGGCAAGATATAAAACGTCCCATATAATTACCATATTTATTATTTGGCTTAATTTCGCGGGCTATGAGATATATCCTAGGTTTTATACTTTTCTCTGCTTTCGTGCTACTAGTCAGTTGTGATAATACACTAGATATTGTTGAAGAATCGGGTGACATACCTGTAGTTTATGGATTTTTATCAGCTTCTGATACCATTCAGCTTATAAGAGTCGAAAGAGCTTTTATTGACGAAAATACATCTGGATTAGAGTTGGCTCAAGATCCTAGTAATTTCTTCTATGACGAGAGCACCACAGTAAGTCTGGTCAATCTAGACACACAGGAAGAGTTTGCTATGACGAGAGTAGACGGAAATCAGATTGGATATGTGAGAGATACAGGTGTTTTTGCTAATGAACCTAACTATCTGTATGCTCTTGATACGGATGCATTAAATCTTGATCTAGATAATCTAGAGACTGTCTATCAATTGCAGATACAGAGGCCTGGGGATTTGCCTCTAGTAACGGCGAGAACCTTGTTAGTAGGAGAGTCGCGTATAAGAAGACCACTGGAATCCAACCCCTCTATAGATTTTGGCAATTATATCAATCCAGTCCTCTTTATCTGGAGAAAAGGAACCAATGCGAGGATTTATGACATCAATCTCCGTTTCAATTACCAAGAAAGAATAGCCAATAGCGGCGACGACTGGATTAATAAATCAGCAACCTGGGTAGTAGCTCAAAATATTGAAGATCCAGAAAACGCTAATGAATCAACGATAGAGTACAGTGAACGAGCAGAGCAGTTCTATAATTTTGTCGCGAACACGATCCCTGTAGATGAAAGTCTCATAAGAAGAGCAATCGATGTGGATGTACAGATTATAGGCGCTGGAGGAGGCGTCAATGAGGTTGACCAAGTAGATATTGTAGAATATATAAGAGTGGAAGGTGCTAACTTGGGTATAACTTCTACGCAGGTCGTGCCTTCAGTAACCAATCTTTCTGAAGGTAGAGGAATAGTTGGATCTACCTTCACAACAACGCTAGAAGGTGTAAGACTCACTGACCTCTCCAAAGATTCCTTGATCAATGGTCAGAGAACTCGAAATCTAAATTTCCAATAAGGTGGATTAAGACATTTTGTCAGCCACATTGGCATCCTGTCCTCTTCTTGTCAGTCTGATACTTCCCAGATTAGTACATTTTGTCATAATTGTCTAAGGGCATACCATTTGATACAGTGTGGGTGTATTAAAAATCTTTAAAACAGAAATCAAAAAATACACATGGGTAAAATAATTGGAATAGACCTGGGAACTACTAACTCAGTGGTTGCTGTAATGGAAGGAAATGAGCCCGTTGTCATTCCTAATGACGAAGGGAGAAGGACTACGCCATCAGTAGTTGCATTCTTGGATAATGGTGAAAGAAAAGTGGGGGATCCCGCCAAAAGGCAAGCCATAACCAATCCTACAAAAACTATAGCCTCTGTCAAAAGGTTTATGGGGCAACGATTTGAGGAATGCGCTAAAGAAATAAGGCGCTCCGCCTTTGATGTTGTAAAAGGAGAAAACAGCACTATACGAATCAAAATTGATGATCGTCAATATACACCACAAGAGATCTCAGCGATGGTCCTTCAGAAGATGAAGAAGACTGCTGAAGACTTTCTTGGTTCTGAAGTGACTGATGCTGTTATTACTGTACCTGCTTACTTCAATGATTCTCAGAGACAAGCTACTAAAGAAGCTGGTGAGATCGCAGGGCTGAATGTCCAGAGAATTATCAATGAGCCTACAGCTGCAGCTTTAGCATATGGTCTAGATAAGAAAAATCAAGATTCTACGATTGTTGTATATGACTTAGGGGGAGGTACCTTTGATGTCTCCATTCTAGAGTTGGGCGACGGTGTCTTTGAGGTTAAGTCTACAAATGGAGATACTCACTTAGGTGGGGATGACTTTGATCAAGTACTTATAGATCATCTTGCAGAAACATTTATAAAGCAAGAAAACATAGATCTCAGAAAAGATCCTATGGCACTACAACGTCTTAAAGAGGCTGCAGAAAAAGCTAAAATAGAATTGTCTGCTTCTGCTGAGACGGACATTAATCTTCCTTACGTAACAGCAGTAGATGGGGTGCCTAAGCACTTAGTACTAAAGTTATCTAGAGCAAAGTTCGAACAACTTGCTGATTCTCTAGTGGAGAGAACATTAGAACCTTGTAAAGAGGCACTTAAAGATGCAGGCTTGTCAATTACAGATATTGATGAAGTCATTTTGGTAGGTGGTTCTACTAGAATCCCTAAGATCCAAGAAACGGTAGAAAAGTTCTTTGGTAAAAAGCCAAATAGATCAGTCAATCCTGATGAGGTAGTTGCGGTAGGAGCTTCTATCCAAGGAGGTGTATTAAGTGGGGATGTCCAAGATGTCTTACTTCTAGATGTAACACCTCTATCTATGGGAATCGAGACGATGGGTGGAGTCTATGATGTTGTAATAGAAGCCAACTCTACTATTCCAACTAAGAAGTCTAAGACCTACTCTACGGCTGCTGATAATCAACCGAGTGTCGAGATTCATATTCTTCAGGGTGAAAGACCTATGGCCCAACAGAATAGAACAGTAGGGAGATTTATCTTAGGAGATATTCCACCAGCACCAAGAGGCGTACCTCAGATAGAGGTAAGTTTCGATATGGATGCAAATGGTATCCTTAATGTATCTGCAAAGGATAAGGGAACAGGTAAAGAACAAACCATTAAGATCGAAGCATCTACAGGTCTGTCTAAAGAAGAGATCGAAAAAATGAAAGCAGAAGCTGCTGCCAACGCGGATACGGATAAGCAGGCAAGAGAAAATGCAGATAAGGTCAATCAGGCTGATAGTCTAATTTTCCAGACAGAAAAGCAAATGTCTGAATACGGTGATAAGATACCAGAAGATAAGAAAGGGGCTATAGATACAGCTCTAGCAGAGCTAAAGGAAGCTCATAAGCTACAAGATATTGCTCAGATCGATACTGCTCTAGAGAAAATGAATACAGCTTGGCAAGCAGCTAGTCAGGATATATATGCTGCCTCTCAAGAAGGTGCAGCGGCGGACCCAGGTGCAGCTACAACAGACGCAGGAGCTAAAGATGGAGGTGACGGTAAAGAAGAAGTGACTGATGTAGAATTCGAAGAAGTCGACGATAAGTAGAAATTTAATACGAGAATAAATTTCAAAGGCGAGCAATTTATTTTGTTCGCCTTTTTTTATTTTATAATACGACTATTCAGCTCTTCATTGAGCTTGCACATCGTCATATTTGAAGAAATAGCTAACCTTGATTTTGCAATTAGATCATAAATAAAATTGGTAATTGCTTTAGGTGTATACCTCATAACTATTTGTAAAAATCTGAGACCATTTATAGTTTCAAGGATTTTCAGTATGGCTTCAGATTTGGTGTAGACTCGATCACCAGTCTTATAAACCAGCGTGTTCTTGTCTTGAATGTATTGCGTGGGGATAGTTTTTGATGCAGTAATAGATTGGAGATGTGCATAATGAAGAATCGACTCAGTATCTAAACTGTCTAGATAGATGACTGCACGATTACAGAGGATACAATCCCCATCAATAAATACTATGTGTTCTTGAGTTGGTTGCATAAAAAAAGCCTTCACAATTAAGTAAAGGCTTTAGAGTAGATTTTAGTTTTGCGGTAGCAACTCATTTATTATTCTATCTGCTTTATAAATATATTTCATAGCAGCATAGATTCCACCAGCGTGAACTGAGACAGATCTATTGGATTCTTCGTCATAGATAAAGTTGCCAGGTAGGGACTCTATATTGCCATCAAAAATGAGCCCAACTGCTTCTCCTTTCTGATTAATAATCGCACTTCCTGAATTTCCGCCAATTATATCATTAGTCGATACAAAATTTAATGGTGATCGGAGCAATTCAGATGGCGGATTCATCCATTTGTCTGGAAGAGCCCAAGGGAAGATGCCAGCATTGGAGTAATGTCTATCGTACATTCCATAATATGTTGTCATAATCGGTGCAGTAGTACCATTGTAATCATATGACTTGACGAGCCCATCACTAATCCTCAGTGTAAAGGTTGCATCTGGAGGTAGAGAAGTCCCAAAAACATTAAAAGCTTGGTTGGCTATTTTTGTTTCTAGTGATCTTCTATAAGCTGATGATGCGCTGAAAGCCTCATTGGCCTCTTGATATCTGTTGACCATTGTTTCAGACGCTTTTATCATAGGATCCTTTAGCTTGGTAATCTTTTTATCTTTTGACAAAAGCTTTTCTACACCTCGTCTATCTTTTAAAAATGTAGAGTTTTGAAACAGATTATTCACAAATCCATCAACTGTCATGCCATTGAGCATTCTTGTAAGTGTATTATCACCTTGATAAATATTGCTCTTTACTTCGTTTAGAAGGACGGTGAGCAGTTGTTTTTCCTTGTCTTTATCTAAGGCTTCTGTTAATCCTAGAATGGATTCTTTGGCCGCTGTTATCTCTGCCTCTTCAGCTTTATTCTCCACTAAAGCTTTGTACCTAGCTACTTCGTGCATCAAGAGAAAGGCATTACCTCTCAGAGCGGATTGGCCTAGAAGGTTAATCGCCCATGCATGAGGATTTAGCTTCTCATATTCATTGGATAACTCATCCCAGTAGTCCAGATCTCCAGAACTAGCTTTTATTTTTTCCTCCATTGCTTCTTTCCGACCCATAAATTTTGAGTTATGTAGACCGCCCATTATGCCTGTATAGGCTTTTATAGAGTTACTTAGGTTGTTGATAGTACTTAACAATTCTTGTGCTTGTCTCACCATACCAGCTTCGTCTTTCATTACATTGTAATCTACAAGCATCATATCCCTTCTGTTGGTTAACCATGTCAATAGATGTTTGAATCGGTAATCTCTATCAAATTCTAGTTGAGCTACCGTTCTGTAACGCTCTGTGCGCCCCGGGTTCCCTATAACGAATACAGGAGTACCTTCTTCAATGCCGTCGATATTGAACTTGTAATAGTTCTCCGATGTATTTAACGGGTTGCCATTTTCATCATAAGCTCTCCAGAATGTACAATCTAGATTATACCGTGGAAACGTAAAGTTGTCAGGATCTCCTCCATAAAAGCCTAAGTCATTCTCAGGTATAAGTACTAACCTGATATCGTCATACTTCTTATAACCGTATAGGGAGTATTTGCCTCCAGAATAAAAAGAAACAGTTTGGAGTCTTAGACCTGCCCACTCAGCTTTCTGTTCATATTCTGCTTGTATAGTTTTGAGCATTTCTTGGGCTTTAACTAGCGCATCGTTGTCGTCAGCAGCCATAGACTTAGCTTTGAGAACACGTGCAGTAATATCTTCGATCTTGATCAGCTGTTCTACAAATAAGTCATCGACTCTTCTTTCGTCCTCTAACTGCTTGGCATAATAGCCGTTTTTATCAAAATTTTCATTGCCCTGCTGAACTGATATAGCAACATCTCTGCTACAGTGGTGATTGGTCATAATAAGACCATCTGGTGACACAAAACTTGCGGAACACCAAGATGCAAAGCGTAATGATGACATCCTGACGTCATCAAACCAAGCTTGATCAACTTCCATATCATAAGCTTCCTTGAACCATTCTGTTGGTGGCTGTTCAAATGTCCACATTCTACCAAAATCATAGGGTGATACCTCTTCTTGTGAGAAGGAGGGTAGACTAATCGAAATAAATAAACCAATAAAGAGTAACTGTATTTTCATTTTAATGCCATTTGAATAAAATCATCAATTAAAACATCTTCAAAATACCAAAATACTCAGTCTTATATCTTTTGTTGGTCTTTAACTTTTACCCAAAGGTTAAAGTCTATCTATAATGCATTGAATATCAAATAGTTAGGTTTAGTACAGTCTGCTGTGTTAACTTAGTTGAGTCTATAAATTGAAAATACAAGACTTAGTCTTAACTTCGTTATTCGATCAATTAGAGTTTATTTATATATGTTTTTTAGACATATGTATAAAAAGCTGATTTACAACAGTATATTTGGGTCACTAAATATGCTCACACTATCGTTGTCTATTTTAATAATAACCAAAAGCGTAAAATGAATTACCGCAATTTGATGACCAAGTTCTTAGCTATTGTAGCTATATGTGGCTTTTCAAACTTAACTCTAGCCGATGGGGGAGACTTCTCCACCTCGACTGTCCATTTTAACTTAGATGCTTGTTCATCTTTTATTACACAAGGGACTAATAGTGACTACAGTGAATTTACAGCCTCAATTGATAATGCAGCTTCTTGTTTGCAATTAGATGTTGTCGGTGGAAATCTCTACAGAGTGTCACCAATGATAAACCCCCACTCGTGTACTGAGGGTATTAATGGATCAAACGCCATGTGTGTGAGTTCATTAGCTACTTGTGGTTATGATGCAGGGAATATGAGATCCGTGAAATTCGACTTATTGGTAACCCCAGGGTCTGACGGAACTGGTACTCTGAGCGGCTTATCTTTTTACGAACAAGCTCCAGAAACATACTCTTGGATACAAGGTCCTACGGGACTTAACAATTATCCTACACAATATGGTGTAAGGGTACTCAGAGATGGTGCTGAGATATGGAGAAGCGAGGATAATGCTACAACAACTGGATGGACTCTAGAGTCTTTCAGTTTTACAAGCGAAGATTTTACAGTAACAAGTCCAGCTACATTTACCTTTGAGTTTCTAGGCTATTGCACAGTTGGCAATGGATCTACTGTTACAGCTTGGGATTTGGATGAAATATCTGTACAAGCTAGTTGTGGAGATCCAATAGATGGAGGTAACCTAACACTTTCAGGTGGTATTATGAACACATCAACTTGTGTTGGATTGGGTACAAGTGATCCGATAGAAACAGTTCTTACAGGTGCTGTTGGTCCTAACTCAGGTTATATCATTACAGATTTAGATGGTAATATTTTAGGATTACCTACCGCACCTCCGTTTGATTTTGAAGGTGCTGGTACTGGTGCTTGCCTTATCTGGCACGCTTCATTTACTGGTACATTGACTGGTCTTACTGTCGGCGCCAATGCAGCAGATATTGAAGGATGTTTTGATTTATCTAATAGTGTTAGAGTGGATAGATTTACTGCTGATGGTGGTACAATTTCTACACCTAACGGCAGTGCTATCTGTGCTACTGGTAATAACTTATTAGATGTTTCGGTAAGTGGAGTAATAGGATCTTCAAGACTCTTAATAACAGACTTAAATGGAAATATATTAGCACTTCCTTCTGGTTCACCAGTTGATCTTTCTAATATCAATGCTTCAGAGTGTTTGGTCTGGAATCTTGGATTCAATGGTAATATCAATGGTCTTGCTGTTGGTCAGAATGCCAATAACCTGACAGGAACTTGTTTCAGTTTGTCTAATGCGATATCAGTTTCCAAAACAGTCGTTGATCCAGGCGTATTGTCTACAAACGGTGTGACATTTGTAAATATTTGTGAGGGTAATGGTACATCAAACATTATCAATACCACTCTTAATGATGTTCAGGGTAATGCACAACTGATATTAACAGATGCGAATGGAAATATTATAAATTCAAATCTCTCATCTCCAGTAGATTTTTCTGGTTTTGATTCAGCTACTTATTTCATCTATAATGTGGCCTATGATGGAAACATCAATGGTCTTACCAATGGTGCAAATATCAATGGTCTTTCAGGTGATTGTGTAGGTTTATCTAATTCTATAGAAATAGAAAAGGAGAGTGCTTCAGGAGGTACAATCAGCTCTTCTATGGGTTCTGATTTCGAACTATGTATCGAGGGAGTTGTATCTGATCCTATTGATGTGTCACTAAGTGGCGCCGAAGGCGCATTTAGTAGATGGGTCATCACGGATGATAATGGTGTTATTATAGCACTACCTGGTCCACCACCTTTCAATCTTGACCCAGTAGTAGGTGACGTATGTAACATATGGCACCTTGGATTCGAAAGTTCTTTCACAGGACTTTTTCTCGGACAAAATGTATCTGCATTTACGGGTTGCTTTGGTTTGTCTAACAGCATAAGAGTTACAAAAAGATCATCAAGTGCCGGTAGAATAAGTGCCAATGGTGGTTTTACCTTTATAGATGTTTGTGGCACAGGTAATCAAACTGTTAATGTCAACTTACTCAATAACTTCGGAGAAAATCAGACTTGGGTAGTTTCTGATCCTAATGGAATGATCCTGAGTGTTGGTGGAGGTCCAAATTTCGATTTTAGTAGCTTCCCACTAGGAGAGTACAGAATAAATCATATTTCCTATTTCTCTGGAGCAGCTCCACAAGTAGGCGGTAATATCAATACACTAACTGCTGACTGTCTCGATGTATCCAATCAAATGGTGATCAACAAGACAGATCCAGTTGGCGGTACGATAAGTTTCCAAGGTGGTACAAGCCTGTCTGTATGTGGAGATGGTCAAGCTGATAATATCAATGTTACTATCGCAGGTAACCAAGGAGGCTTTATGAGATGGTTGGTTACAGATGCCAACGGTAACATCCTTGCTCTACCTGGTAACCCACCTTTCAATTTTGAAGGTCTACCAGAAGGTGTCTGTTTCTTATGGAACTTAAGTTTCGAAGACGGTATAAGTGGCCTTTCAGTAGGCGCAAACGTTAGCGGGCTTACAGGCTGTGCTAGTCTTTCTAACTCTATCGAAATAACTAAGAAATCTATAAGTCCTGGTTCTGTATCTTTACCAGACGGCAGCGTGAGCATTGGTATCTGTCTAGAAGATGACATGTCTAATGAAGTTGATGTTGTTCACTCAGGAGCTAATGGAAATAATGGTGAATTTGTCATTACTGACGATTCAGGAAATATACTTGGTGTAGGACCATCATTTCCGTTTGATTTCACTCCTGCTGGCCCAGGCATATGCAGAGTTTATTTTGTAAGTTATGATGATATCACTGGTCTACAGATGGGTGGTACAATAGCTGGACTAGATGGGTGCTTTGCAGTTTCTAACTTTGTAACTGTATCTAGGAGTGTATCTAATGGAGGTACTATCAGCCTCGATGGAGGAGCTACGACAACTACTATATGTGTTGGAGAAGGAACCTTAGACCAGATCAATGTAAATATTGGAGGAACACAATCTGGAAACATCAATAGATGGATAATTACGGATGCAGATGGCAACATTTTAGGTCTTCCAAGTGCACCTCCTTTCAATTTTGAAGGGGCGGGTCCTGGAGTATGTTCTATATATAACGTTAACTATTCTGGTTCTCTTACTGGATTAGCTATGGGCGCAAACATAAGTGATCTGGAAGGATGCTTTGACTTATCTAACAGAGTTACTGTTAATAGAGTAACGATAGATAATTCTTCTAGTACTTCAACCCTGACATATAATATGAACGCTTGTAATGCTCAGAATGCAGGAACAGGTGGGTCTGACTACACAGAGCTTACTGGAATTGCAAATAATAGTGGTTCTTGTTCTACACTTTCTGGTGGTCACATATTTAGAAATAACCCTACGGTTAACCCTCATTCATGTACACCAGGTCTAAATGGTTCTACCGCAGTATGTGTGAGTTCATCTACAAGTTGTGACTTTATTGCAAACAGTGATTTGGCTGTTAGATTTGATGTTACTGTCGACCCTGCAGCCAACGGTGTAGGACAATTGACTAGTGTTAGTTTCTATGAAGCGGCACCAACAATGTTTAATTGGATAAATGGATCTTCTGGACCGAACAACTATCCGACTAGATATGGTATCCGAGTATTGAAAAATGGAACTGAAGTATTCAGACAAGTTGGTATTGCCACATCTAATGACTTCTCTCTAGAAAGTTTCAATTTCTCTAATAACCCAGAGTTTTCAGTTACAACTGCCACAACATTCTCTTTCGAATTGCTTGGGTATTGTACTGCTGGCATTAATTCTACTGTAACGGCTTGGGATATAGAAGATCTTGTAATAACATCTCAATGTCCTGGTGGTCTTAGTGGTGGTGATATAACACTTTCCAATGGCGCTACTGCAGGAAGCACTACAATAGACGTATGTGTTGATGATGGCATAAATGAAGATATCACTGTCAATCTTGTAAATGCAGCGGGTCCTAATATGACTTATGTTATTACAGATAGTGATTTAAATATTTTGGCATTACCAATGTCTCAGCCATTCAACTTTGAAGGCGTACCACCAGGAGTTTGTTTGATATGGAACTTGGCTTTTGTAGATGGTCTAACTGGCGCATCTGTAGGTGCGAATGCGGCTAACCTATCAGGTTGCTTCTCTCTATCTAATCCGATCACAGTGAATAGATTTGTTGGTGATGATTGTCCAGATCCATTTGTGTCTGGAGGAAACCTAACAAGCTTAAACGGATTTGTAGCTGAGGAACTATGTGTAACAGATGGTGAGTCTGACTTAATTGATGTGCAACTGACAGATGCTGCGGGCACACACTCTGCTTGGGTAATAACGAATGCCGATCACGTAATAGTGGATATGCCTTCTGGATTTCCTATTGATGTGGAGGGTAGTGCTGTAGGAACTTCTTACCTCTATCATATCAGTTATGTAGGTGCCTTGAGCAATATGGCTGTAGGTAACGAACTCAGTATGATAGAAGGACTGCATGCCTTCTCAAATGCTCTAATCATCAACAAAGTGGATTGTAATGTAACAGAGTCTGTAAGAGAGTCTATAGACAGATTTCCTACTGATTTCAGTGTTTATCCTAATCCTGCTAATAATGCAGTCACAGTTGCAGCTAATGCAGTTAATTCAACTGTTTCTACAGTAGAAGTATTTGATACCTTTGGTCAGTTAGTTGGATCATACCAATTGACAACCAAAGATGTAAGCATTGACTTAACAGAATACCCTGAAGGTTATTATCTAGTGAAAGTAAGCTCAGGAGGAAACTCTTACAGCAGAAGCTTTATCAAGATATAATCTAACATACAGATATATAAAAGCCTTGTCAGTTACTGGCAAGGCTTTTTTTGTTTCCTAGTATTACCTTTGCACTTTACTGACGTCATAATTACTGATGAAGAACTCAAGTCTCCTTAACGCTAACGATACAGCCAAACACAAAGCTTTGCTGAATAATGCTGTGAGTACTCTATTGCAGATTACTCAAAAAATTGATCATAAGGAGCTTGAAAAAACTGTAACCGATATAAAGGAACGCATAGATGATCCATTTATGTTTGTCATTGCTGGTGAGGTAAAGGCTGGAAAAAGTAGTTTTATCAATGCACTCCTTGATGCTAATAAGGAGATATGTAAGGTTGCAGCCTCTCCTATGACCGATACTATACAGCAAATAGTCTATGGTGAAAAAGAGTCTATTACAGACATCAATGAATACCTTAAGCGTATTACCCAACCCGTAGAAATTCTTAAAGAAATTGCAATCGTTGATACACCTGGAACAAATACGATTGTAGATCATCATCAAGAGATAACTGAGAGATTTATCCCTTCATCGGATCTGATTGTTTTTGTTTTTGAGTCTAAGAACCCTTACCGCCAGTCTGCTTGGGACTTCTTTGAGTTTATTAAAGATGAGTGGAAAAAGAAAATTATTTTCATTCTCCAACAGAAGGATCTGATGGTGCCTGAGGATTTGGTAACTAACATAAATGGGGTAAAAGAGTATGCAGTGAAACAGGGTATTAAAGATCCGAAGGTCTTTCCAGTTTCGGCCTTAATGGAACTCAATGGTGAAAAAGAAGAAAGCGGTTTCAAGCCAGTGAGGAAATATATACAAGACAATATTACGGGTGGTAAAGCTCCTTTTTTGAAAATTCTTAATAATGCAGAAACTGCATTAAATATTAATGATAAGATTTACAAAGGTGTAATCATACGCAAAGAGCAGTTTCAATCTGACTCCAGATTTAGGACAGATATCCGCGATACTTTAGATAAGCAAGAGGAAAAGACAAAGCGCCAAGTAGATCAATTGGTAGAAAATCTATTGGCCAGTTATGATAGAATTACCAATAAGAAAAAGGAGAAACTTAAGGGAGGAGTCGGTGTTGTCTCGATGCTTAGAAGATCCATCTCTTCAAAATTTGGCAAGACAAAAAGTCCCAAAGAATGGTTTGATGCCTTGGCTGCTGATTTGGAGAAAGACCTCAATACAGAATTTAAGGACAAGCTTAGAGAAGGTGTTGTTGACATAGCAGATAGTATCCAAACTATGGGTAAACTAATTGATGCTAAGATCAAGAACAGTGAGACAATCTTAAAAGACAATCACGAAATATTTAGTGATATCGCGGAGCGCAGAGCCAATGTGTTGAGAGACTTGCAAGAGACATTTTCTGGTTTTCTTAAGTCGTCTGAGAACTTCTATAATAGAGAACTAATCCACGGTGCAGATGATATAGCGCCTAATCTTGCCAAGGGTGGCGGTATAGCCATAATTGGGATGATCCTTACAACATTGACAAGTACAATTGCTCTAGATGTGACAGGGGGTATCTTGACCGCAATAGGATTTGTTTTTGCTGGGGTGACTGTTGGCCTCAATAGGAGTAAAATTATTAAGGGGTACGAAACAGAAGTTGCGAATGGTAGAGAACGCATCAAGGAGGAGATTACTATAAAACTCAATGAATACACTACCAAAATCAAGAATAGAATCAATGACAACTTTGTAAGATTCGATCAGCTTTTGGAAGAAGAACAAAAAACCATTACCTATCTAGAAGAAGAACATCACCGGATTACTGCAGAGATTTCTCAAGTGAAACAAGAAGTAGCTCAGATGGTCTAATCTGGAACATAATACGAATACCTGCTATCTCTCTGACTAGCTATTGCACATAGGCAGCACCCTCAGGCCCTAGATTAAAAATAAGATCGAGACAACTTAGGTTAGCTACAAAACCATATTTATTCTCAAAGACTTGCCCATAGGATTTAATTTGTTGTGTCTGCGGTATGTCCATTCTGTAATCTTGATATATTATGTCTTTGCTTGACACATATTTTTTGGAGTAGCTCCAACTCTTACAATAGTCTATAGATTTCAGATAGTTTAAAATTGATAAGTTGAGTAGCCATAGGGTCGGCGGACTTTGACCAATCAATTCAGAAATATCGTCTATGTAATGCTCATAAAACGGTGCGGAGCCGTAAGATGATTTTATATGCTTAAGATGTTGGACTTGCCATGCTTCATCATATGAGATCTCGGTTTCAGTAATCAGGGACTTAGTTTTACCTTTTTTTAATGGAACAGAAAGTTGATATGGGCCATTAGCATTTAGAATTGTAGTTCGATTACGTATAGTTCTTTTTTGATAGTTTTCATGTGCTTCTAGAATAACAGAATGGGTATTCATTACCTTGAGGTAGGATAAGGGAGGAAAATAACTTGTCGGTAGTAGGGCAATAATTTCTTTCATCTAACTGGCAATATGACTAAAAAACCTAAATATCTCCAACACTATCAAGAAAAGAGATGTGATATAGCGCTCTATACGAATGAACTAAGAGCATCTAACCCAGCAGATTTATTTATAGTTATTCCTTGTTATAAAGAGAACTGGACTACTGTTTCTGCGACCTTGGCTAGTCTAGCAAATGCCGAGCGGGGAAATCTAAGTATCACGACTTTAATATTAATTAACTATAAGGAATCTGATTCCCCTAAAGTCAAGTCAGACTCTCAGCTACTCTATGGCCAGCTTACATCTTACAGTCACGATAATCCTAATTTATTTGTTTTCCTTAAAGAACTCAGTGGTAAGCACAAAGGCGTAGGCTTAGCGAGAAAGCTCCTTATGGATGCCGCCTTTTTACACTGTATGGAATATGATCAGGACAGTATTATTGTCAATTTGGATGCTGACACCTGTATCCAACCCAACTATTATCAAGCTCTGTACCGCAGCTTTGAGGAAGATAAGAGTATGGAGGCTGGAAGTATTGACTTCCATCATACGCATATAGAATCCAATGATGCTATCCTCAACTATGAGTTTCATCTCAACTATTTTATTCAAATGCAGCGATGGGTAGGACTTCCTTTTGCTTATCAGACAATAGGAAGTGCTATGGCCGTCAAGTCTTATGCCTATGCTAAGCAAGGTGGTATGAATCTAAGACAGGCTGGAGAAGACTTTTACTTTTTGCAGAAGTATGCTAAGAGTTACACACTTAGAGATGTCTATACGACTACTGTCTGTCCTTCAGGAAGAGAATCCGATAGGGTGCCTTTTGGAACAGGTAAGGCGGTCAAAGATTTTAATCTATTAGAACAACCCATCGGGACTACTTACAACCCCAATAGTTTTATTCTCCTTAAAAGCTGGTTATCGAAAATAGTCGCTCGGTTGATCGCATCTGAAGACTATCAACAATCCGGTAATTCTATTTTGGATGGCTATTTGAAACTAATCAACGCTAGGGTCAATTATGAGAAGATTCTAAGCTCTAGTCTAGATGCGAACACTAGAGTACGCCATTTCTTTATATGGTTTGATGCTTTCTTATTCTTCAAATATCTTCACTATTGTAGAGATATGGGTCTCGATGATGTACCTAATACGCAGGCTTGCAGAACACTCTGCCAACTCAAAGGATGGGAAGTCCAAGAGGATCTACACAATAACCTACTACTTATTAGAGAAATGGGCCAAGTAGAGGCTTATCACGATCAATGGAGAGCTGGTCTGATTTCTAAGCCATCAATAACCTCTGCCTCTTGATCTATCCACCATTGTAATCTGTCATATACGAGGTCTTTATCAAAATACTCCAATGCCATCTTGACAAAGATATGACCGTGCTTAGCCTCTGACGTCC
The DNA here is from genome assembly GCA_937929835.1 of uncultured Saprospiraceae bacterium. GTDB lineage: Bacteria > Bacteroidota > Bacteroidia > Chitinophagales > Saprospiraceae > RFSX01. The sequence continues at coordinate 46,442 of CALFUU010000052.1, forward strand.
ATAGCCTTTTGTAGAATTTCTTTAGATCAGGTTCTATCAAGGCCTCAGCGACTAGTCTAAATCGCTCTGCACCTCTAGTTTCCAACACAGAAGCAATTAAGAGCCTATCCATAAATCTTTCATTACGACCAGAATGGCACTTCTTGATCAGTTGCTTGACATATAAATCCTCTTCCATAGCAGCTCTTAATTGCACACCTCTCGCTTGCATAAGCTGGTATACATCTCTGAAATGCTCTAATTCTTCCACTCCAGTCTCTATAAGCTCTGGCAGTATAGCTAGACGGTCAGGATACTTAGCTACAAAACTCATAGCCATAGAGGATGCCTTCCGCTCACAGTCAGCGTGGTCTTGCAAAAAGCTGTTAAAGTCAGACATTACAGCGTCCAGCCATTCCTGCTTGCTATCTGTAGCAAGATCAAGATTCAGTTTCATATAGTAAGATGGACTATGTTATGTGCGGATTTGGAAGAGAACAAAAAGAATGATGAGCAATACAACAGTAATAACACCTACAATTGTATAGAACTTGCGCTCTTCAGCTTTATTGACAACTTCTTCTTGTTGTTTCTTTTTACTCTTTCTAGATCGGGACTTACCCATAGATTATTTATTTAGCACCAATATAAGAAAACTCAGAGTTTTGAGAATAGCCCTCACAGCTAAATAGAGTGTTGTTAACGTCTTATCTGCGTGTCATAATACTCTATGATAGCTTGATCGACTAGTATATCTCTTGGTCTAATGGGTTGCTTAAGCGTAATACCATCCAAGGTTCTACACCTACTCAGAGCTACATATGTCTGGCCGTGATCAAAGGCACCTCTACCTAGATCTATAATTATCTTATCAAATGTCTTCCCTTGTGCCTTATGGATCGTCATAGCCCAAGCAAGTTTTAGTGGAAATTGGGAGAAAGTCCCTGCTATACGCGTTTTGAATCTATCTTGATTTTCCGGATCTACCTGATATTTGAGCAATTCCCACTCTACAGGAGTAACTTCAATATTCTTAAGCTCACCACGATCTGATATCTGTACAGTGATAGCTTCAGGGGCTATATCTACAACCTTTCCTAGTGTTCCATTCACAAATCTGCGCTCTTGGTCATTTCTAACAAACATCACCTGAGCCCCCTTCTTCAGTAACAAGAACTGATCAGCAGGACAGGCTGATGGATTGAATTCTCCACCTAGTCTGGCCTTGAATTCATTAAGTGGTGTACTCAGGGCTTTAAGTTGCTCACTATTAATTCTATTGACTGTGGAATTGGTACTACAAAGCGTAATGGCCCATTCTCCATCATCATTAGTGGTCTCTAAGTCATTGTACCGGGAGTTGATTTCCTCCATATCTTCAAAGTCTAGATTCCGAGTCCTTATTTTATCGAGCAGATTGATGAAATTTCTCTCAGTTTGTCTATAGACGGTCCTCAATTCGATCATCTGCATATCCAGTTCATTGAAAACATTGGCCGCAAAGAAGTAGGGACACGAATAGCGCTCCTTTAAGACTTTTCGTTCAAATTGACTAGATATTACTGGCGGCAGCTGAAAAAGATCTCCAAATACGACCAATTGTATCCCTCCAAAGGGGGCATTTATCTCTAGATTGATCCTGAGAAACATATCTATAGTATCCATCATATCAGCCCGTACCATCGATATCTCGTCGATAATTAGGAGCTTAAGCTTCTTGAAGAAACGATGATTCTTCCTCTTAGAGAGATCGTGAGGATCTATCATCTTAGGTGGTAACTTAAAGAAGGAATGGATAGTCTGCCCACCAACATTGAGGGCGGCAATGCCTGTAGGTGCTAAGACAACCGCATTTTTTCTGGTAGTTTTCTTTAATAGATTGAGTAGCGTAGACTTACCCGTTCCAGCCCTACCAGTAATAAATAGGCTGTCATTGTAATTCTCCACCATATCTAGAATGGCATTGAATTCATCATTGATGAGGAGGGGAGACTTGTTGGCTAAGCGGTCTATACTTGTTTTTTCAAGTAAATGTAAACAGGAAAATGATCACTATACCCAGCTTGATAGACATCTCCTGAAAATGTTCTTTTAGGATATCCCTTGAACTCTCCAGTTTTCTGGATCATAAAGTTCTTTTTATAGATTTTGGCCTTATGAAAAACGAGTCCTCCTGATTCTGCATTCACTAGAGGTGCACTGATTATGATCTGATCAAATAGGCTCCATTTATCTCTAAAGGCATTTGATCCCATCCCTTTATCATAGAAGGCGTGCATCGGGTTATACATTTCAGTATCCTTGACCTTCTTGACTTTCTTCTCGGCGCCGAGTATTTTGGCGACACTTTCATTATTGGGATCGTCGTTAAGATCACCCATAACTATCAATTTGGATGAGGGATCCTCATTGAGCAAGGAATCGAGAATGGTTCTGTTGACACTTGCTGCGTGATTACGGAATTTGGAGGTTAACTTTTCGCCTCCTCCCCTCGAGGGCCAATGATTGACTGTGACGTGGATCAATTCTCCATCTAGTAGACCACTGACAAGCAGTACATCTCTCGTAGGTCGATTGCTGTCCTTATGCCTCGCATTGTACATCTTGTGACTAATGGGTTCAAATACATCCTTGTCATAAATAAGGGCAACATCAATCCCTCTGGAATCTTTGGAATTAACGTGGATATAATCATAATTGCGGGAAGATAATATGGGATGCGCTACTATCGAGGCCATAACTGTATCATTTTCTACCTCAGAAACACCCAATAGAGAAACACCTTCCTTGCAAAGCTCTTTGCCCAACTGCGAAATAACAGAAGCAATGTTGGCTACTTTCTCATTATACTTTGCTGTATTCCATACCTTTTCTCCTTGAGGGGTAAATTCTTCATCTCTAATCTGGCTGTTGTCCAGGGTGTCAAATAAGTTTTCGACATTATAAAAGCCTATAGAATAGACCTTATAAGTCAAATCCTGAGCTGACAATTGGCTTATCGTCACCTTTAAGACCATAAGCGTAAATACTAAACAAACTTGCTTCAAATAAGGCTTAACCATAATGTGTTTCCTGCTAATAAATATTGAAATTAAACTAACTTCGTCTCATAGCATAATCATAATGAAATACATATCGTTTCTCTTATTTGTCCTTTATGTTTTCCTTAATCCATTTACTTCAATAGGACAGAATATAAAAGGCAAAATATTAGATGAAGCCGAGGGAAATAGCATAAGCAATCAAGTGCTCACGATAAATGGTAGCGAGTTCGTTACCGACCCATCAGGCCAGTTTGTTGTTAAAAATAAATTTACTACACCTGAATTAACGCTATCAGTAGAACGAGAGGGCTATAATCCGTACAAGCTAGTTTTCAGTAATGAAAAAAATAGGGATATCGAATTGGGACTACTGTTCCTGGAGTCCAGTCAAATTAGTGTGAATGAAGCCTCAGAGCTATTGAGTGCGGATGATTTGGAGATATTTGACGATCAGAATGCTGTCTCTAGTTTGCTAACAGCTGCTTGGGATCCATTTCTTTCTATGGCCAACTTTAACTTTAGAGTAACCAGATTTACACCTAGAGGCTTGGGTGCTGATCACCAAAAGATATACCTGAATGGACTCCAATTCAACAATCTAGAGAATGGTCGTTATTTCTGGAGTTTATGGGGTGGACTCAATGACGTACTAAGAAATCAGTATAATGAACAAGGGATGTCCTCATCTGACTTTGGGGTAGGCGGTTTTTCTGGTTTAGGGAATATAGACCTGAGAGCGACCAATATGAGAGAGGGGACGAGATTTAGTACCAACTTCTCTAACCGATCATATCAATACAGAACTATGCTCACACACAGTAGTGGACCTCAACAGAATGGATGGGCCTATACGTTGAGTGCTTCTAGGAGATGGGGTGAGTCGGGGTTCATACAGGGTACTTATTTTGATGGCTATTCTTATTTTGCCTCCGTAGATAAGATCCTTAATAGACGTCACACGCTTAATGCAACAGTATTGGCTGCGCCTACTGTGCGGGGAAGATCAACTGCCTCAACACAGTTTGTTTATGATCTCGTAGGCGATAATTTTTATAATCCTAATTGGGGTTACCAAAATGGTGAAGTTAGAAACTCTAGAGAGTATAGGACTCATCAACCTGTAGCAACTATTAGACACGATTTCAATATCAATGACAACTCGCAACTAACAACATCCATCGGGATGCAAACAGGAAAATTTGGGTCTACAAGATTGAGCTGGTTGGATGCGGCTGATCCTCGCCCAGATTATTATGGTAATCTGCCTTATGACAATAGGAATCTTTTATCAGAGGCTGATCTAGCCAGCTTGACAGCACAGTTTCAAAATGAAGCCACTTCTCAGTTAGATTGGGATGAATTTTATCAAATAAATAGAAATCGACAGTATCCTGTACTTGGAGACGATGGAGTATTCAGAGATGAAAACATATCAGCTTACGTCGTCGATGAGCAAAGGTTTGACAATACCAAACTTGTGCTGAATTCTAATCTCGTACATACTATCAATGATAAATTAAGCTTACAAAGTGGTATAGGTCTACAGTATGATCGCGTACATAATTTCGTCGTACTTGATGATTTGTTAGGTGGGTCGCACTTTTTAGACATAGACGGATTTGCCCTAAGAGATAATAATTCTAATGTGTTTGTGCAAAACAATATTGACGATCCCAACAGGTTAGTGAATGAAGGTGATACCTATAGTTATGATTTTACTATTCACGATCAGAATGTCAATACCTGGGCCAACTTGAATATTGCTCTAGCCAAACTTGACTTCACGCTGAGCGGTCGCATAGACTATAGTCGTTTTTGGAGAACTAGTGATATAGCCAATGGAAAATTTCCGGAAGATTCTAAAGGCACATCAGATGTTGCATCTTTTGTGCACGGGACGTTTAAGCTAGCGACTACCTACAAGATCAATGGAAGAAATTATGTATACGGAAACATAGGATACATAACCCGAGCGCCTTACAGCAGAAATTCATTTGAGTCACCGAGGACAAGGGATTTTTTGGTGGACGATCTTAAGACAGAAAAAATTTGGGGTGGAGAGCTAGGTTATATAGCTAGACATCCTAGGCTCAACGCTAGAGTCACAGGCTATTACTTTAATAGTAATGACGCGATTAACACTACAGCATTCTTTTTCCAAAATTCAGACAATTCAATAGGACAATTTGTTAATCTTATCACGAAGGATGTCGAGATGATAAATTATGGCGTTGAGATAGGCCTAGATTATAAATTAACCTCTACTGTCAATCTTAAATTTGCTTCCAATATTGGTGAATACTATATCAATTCTAGACCTGAGTTATTGATTACTGTAGATAACAGTGCTACCAATATTTCTGATGAGTTACAGGGGATCAGTTACCTACAAAACTTTAACCAAAGAGGGATGCCACAGGTAGCTAACAGTTTCCAAGTAGAGTACAGGAGTCCAAAGTTTTGGTCTATATCTCTCAATGCAAATTATTTTCAAGATATATACATTGATGCCAATCCTGTTCGTAGAACGCCATTGCTTAGCCAAGCTGTCGAGCAGGTTACATCCATTAAAGATTATGAAGGATTATCTGCACAAGAACTCCTCGATGAACTTGTTAGCCAAGAGGAGTTGGACCCAGTTTTTACTTTGGATTTATTTGCGAGAAAGAGCTTTAGAATAAAGGGTAAATACACCTTGTCATTAACGGCGGCCGTGAGTAATATACTTGACAATCGGAACATCAGAACCAGCGGATTCGAACAATTAAGATTTGATTACGAAGGATTAGATCCAGATAGATGGGCTACAAGATACTTCTACTCGTTTGGTAGAAATTTTAATGTAGGAGCAGCTTTAACTTTTTAGATAACCTAACAACGACTCTAGATATGAGATACTTAATATTATTTGCTTTTTTGCTTTTTGGATTTGTTGGTTGTGTTGATAGAGATTTTGATGCACCACCTTTAGATGAGAGGGTAGACCCGGATATACCTGCCGATCAAATAATCTCTATCGCAGAGCTCAAAGCACTTAGGGACAATAATGAATTTACTGCTATACAATTAGACAGATATATCAGTGCAGTTATCGTTGCAGATGACGAATCAGGCAATTTTTTTAGAACTATTGTTCTGGAAGATGAGACAGGGGGCATATCTATATTATTAGATGATGTAGAGTTGTGGAATAGATATTTTGTAGGTAATAGAGTATTCATTCACTTAGAAAGAATTTGGTTGGGCGAGTTCGCTGGATTACCTCAGATAGGTTTTGAGCCGTTCCTAGATGATTCTAACAGGCTTTCTATGGCTAGAATACCTTCTGTCGAGATACCCAATGTTGTCATACTCGGTGCATTTGCAGGTTCACCACAAGGCAGAGTTACGACTATAGCTCAACTGTCAGATGATGATCTCAATACTTTGGTGACAATAGAAAATGCAGAATTTAGTACAGGTTCTGCTGGGGCACCCTATGCAGACTCTGCTGGATCTAGAGCTGTCAACCATACGCTTACTGAGTGTAATGGTGGAAGTATCATCGTGAGATCTAGTGGATTTTCCAATTTTGCAGATGCCCTTACACCTACAGGTGGAGGCAGTATAACAGCGATATATGGCGTATTTAATTCGGATAAACAATTGCTTATAAGAGACCTAGATGATGTCGCTATGGAAGGCAGTAGATGTGATGGCTCAGGTGGAGGCGGTGGTTCCGATGTCGAGATAGATCCCGATAAAGTGGTCAGTATTAGCTCCATTCTTGATCAATGGGTGCCTGGTGAGGAAACAGTGTTAGGGACTGATGAATTTATCAGAGGAGTTGTTGTCTCAAGTGATGAGACGGGCAATATATTTAAGACGCTAACCATTCAGGATGGTACTACTGGTATAGCCATACTAGTTGATGCGTTTGATATCCACATAAATTATACTCTAGGTACTGAAGTCTTTGTACATCTTCAAGATCTTTTTATAGCAGACTTCAGTGGCTTGCCACAGTTAGGCTATAGCCCAAGTGGGGATAATGTAAGAAGAATTCCAGAGGGACTAGTATCATCAATTATTTTAAAAAGTGGAGACTCAGAATTAGTGGAACCTATTAATACATCCATAGCTGATCTTACTGATGGTCAATTAAATACTCTAATAGAAATCGATGAAATTCAATTTATAGATTCTGATACAGGAAGGACATTTGCTGATGGTGCTAACAATTCAGCATATAATGCTACGTTAGAAGATTGTGATGGCAATCAGTTAACACTAAGAACTTCTGGTTTTGCTGATTATGCAAACGATAGGATCCCTTCAGAAAATGGTAGAATCAGAGGTTTGTTACAAGTTTTTGACGGTGCTTATCAATTAGCACTTAATTTTCCAGAAAATATAAATTTTAGTTCGCAAAGGTGTGATGGCTCTGGAGGCGGGGGAGGAAACGATGACGATATTTTCCAAACCAACTTTGAGGATCAAGCCGACTTTGATAATTTAAATTTAAATGGCTGGCTGAATATTGCGGCTCAAGGTGATCGCGTATGGATAAAAAGATCCTTTAGTGGTAATGGTTTTGCTGAGGTAACTGCTTTTCAGGATGCCAATCCCAATACAGAAGCTTGGCTGATTAGTCCTGAAGTAACAACAGCAGAAAGATCAGAATTAAGTTTTATTTCTGCTACTGCATTTTTCAGACATGATGGATTAGAGGTTTTATATTCAAGTGACTTTGATGGTGCTAATGTTAGCAATGCAACTTGGAATATGGTAGATGTAACCTTGGCAGGATCTAGTAATGAAGATTATGAATGGGTATCTTCAGAGCGGGTTGATTTGACTCAGTATGGAAGCAATATTCACATTGCTTTTAGATATACTGGTACGAGTGGGGGTAATACAAGTACCTTCCGAATTGACGATCTTTCAATAAATTAGAAATTGTTGCAAGACTACTTCTATTTTAAGGACTTTGCGCTAAGAAATAGAGATGCTGCATTAAAGATTAATACAGATGGCGTTCTCTTAGCTGCTTGGGCAGACATAGAGAACGCCATTTCAATTTTAGATATCGGTACCGCAGGTGGAGTTATTGCTTTTGTCTTGGCTTATAGATATTCTGATGCTTCAATTTTAGGTATTGATATCTGCCCGCATTCTATTCTCGAAGCGGAATATAATAGGACGATAAATCCTCAACTTGCAACCAATGTGAGGTTTGTACACCAATCGCTCCAAGAGCATAGCTTAGAATGTGGTCAGACTTATGACCACATTGTGTGCAACCCACCATTTTTCGATATTGATAAATCTCATACCTCGGTAGTATCTCCTAAGCAAAAGGCTAAGCATAGTTATACTTTATCCTTAGATGTTCTACTCAAAAGCTGCTCAATTTTGATGGCCGAAGATGCGAAGTTGTCAATTGTTATCGACTACAGAGATGATGTCTCAATTGACAATTATTGTTCTCTATATAAATTCTACATTACTCGAAAGATGTTGGTCTCTGGCACCCCAAGTAAAGAACCCAATCGCCTTTTGCTAGAGCTGTCAAAGACTAAGCCCAGTAATGTTGCAGTTAGTGACTTAGCAATTCGCGACAAAAATGGAAATTATAGTGAAGATTATATAACGCTTACAAAAGATCTTTACCTCAATTTTTAACTAGAAGAAGTTCTGTGGTTAGATGTGCTATTAGCAGTTAGTTGTTAAATATCGAGATTACTTGGCTTGCTTTGTTTTTCTCATTACTAATTGTTAGGATGTAGTTTCCATTAGTTTCTATGGAACTAAGATCCACAGCAAAGGTCTTTTCTTCAAACAGCATTGGTCTAAATTGAGCTGTCATTATTTTTTGTCCTAGAATATTGAAGATCGTATAGTTATGCACTTCAAATATGTCAGTGTTATAATGTACAGTGAGAGTTTGCCTTTCTGTGGAAGCCGATCTAATTGACAACTCTGTTGACTGTGAATCTGTACAATACTCTTCTAGCTTCAAGAATGAGCCTAGCGCATCGAGGCGCCCCTTAGAGAGAGTATTTTCCAATGATGTTTTCTGAACAACGCCACCAAGTAGGACATCTTTTACAACAAGTGCTGCCGCGGGTGGATCTGACATAGTCAAATCTGCTAGCTTATCGCAAGAGCTAAATAGCAAAGCAGCTAGTCCTGCAACGTGAGGAGAAGAGCCTGAAGTGCCTGATATGGTTTGGTATTCATTATTTAGTGAGGTACTTGTAACATTTTCTCCGGGTGCACCTAGGTCAACATTCAGAGGACCTACTGCGGATTGCGGTACTCTTTCATCATCTATGCTGGTATTGGTTGTCGTTATCAAAAAATCACTTTGACATAGACTAGGTAAGTCACCTTCAACATCAACGTTATAAAACTCGTTAGGTACAGCTGCCACAGAAAGAATACCTACTGCACCAGCAGCATCATAGAGGTCGCACCAATCAGGATGATTTTCAGGAAAAGATCTGTCTTTGCCCAATGACAAATTGGATACAAGAATATTGGCACCTCTCGTGCCATTAGAAGATAGATAGAGTTCCTTCATACGTATGATATAATCCATACTCTTGATAACCTCTGGGATAAACCCAACGCCACTTATAGGTAGGATCTTGACATTCCAATTAATACCTGTGACGCCTTCCTCATTGTCGCCCTTACTGCCTATGATACCTGCTACACGCGTGCCGTGGCTCAGTGGAATAATATCATCATTATCTGTGTCTACATTGTACCCCTGATAATCATCAATAACACCGTTGCCATCATTGTCTATACCATCATTAGGTGTTTCTCCTAGATTAGTCCAAAGATTGTCTCTTAGGTCGATATGATCTTTCTGAAATCCATCATCTATTACAGCCACTACTATCTCGTTTCCATTACGGGTCTGGCCTCCTGTAGTGATCTCCCAGACATCAGGCATATTGATAATATCCATATTCCATTGTCGAGGGTAGAGTTGGTCGTTAGGTGTAATTCCTCTCATCGATAAGGGCCCACCAGCTGCATAATATCGAATAGGAGAGAGAGGCTGTAAAACCTTGGATATCGATTCCTTTGATACTGATTCTGTAGTCTTTACTTCATATAGACCAAACTGCCCGCTTAGTAAGATTACTTCATTTATCAAAGGATCATCTAATAATGCCTCACTTGCACGCGTATCACCAGCTTCAAATTTCACTATCCAAGAGTTGTCTATAGAGTTGTCTATAGGAGCAGCTATACTTTGTCCACTAAGAGGAGACCCTATAAGGCAAAGTGATAAGACTAGAGTACTTAGAAGTATATAGCAGTTGACCCTGATTATCATATTAAGAAATTACTTTATATAAAAATACATCTAATAGAGATCATAGGCTAGGAGTAGATTAGATAACCTCTTGATTAGTCTGTTCAAATATATCTCCTATGGGGATTAACTGAGACGACACTAGCCTTCATTTACGACAATAAGGCTGTTTCTACGTGCTGCAATTCTTTTAATATTGCTTAATCCAGCATCTACTAGATCAATAAGTTCGACCCAATCCGAATTAGACCGGGGATTATAGGCGCTGATCACACTGGCCTTCCCAATTATAAATGTACCATCATTGAGTAATTCAAAATCCTCGACATCTGTAGGCATTGTAATGATGGTGCTACTTTTATTTGTAGAAGTGTTATAGGACTTAAGAATCCACTCTGTTGCGCTGACCTTATGTACAAATAATAGATTACCGTTCTTATCTTTCTTAATGCATCGTCCGACCTTATCTAGAATGATCTTACGTCGTTCGCTCTGAGCATCAGCAATCGCAAGGTTGTGATGTGGTGCTTCTACTAAGAAGAGACCTAGTGTGGAATCATCTAGCCAACAATGGTAACCTATATTATTGGTGTTGTTCATATAGCGCTTTGCATACCCAATGCCATCAAGTGGATAAAGGCTGAGGGTTTGCGTTTTATCATCCGCTTCCACTCTCACTACCGAGAAAGCATCTCTACCGGGAACTGGGGTGGGAGAGTATTCCTTCTCATCTGTGAAGGTAATGCGGGTAAGCGATTTATCAAACAGATCAAACTTGGCTATTTCTGTTCTCTCTGAGTCGTAATAGTTTGTCGTAAAATAAATGACTTTGTCATCAAAAAATGCGGGTTGATTGTTGTAACCTTTTGCATTAAAAGCTGTCATAAATTCTGGAGAATTAATGCGGTAGGATTTGCCAACTTTAGTCATTTTAAAATGATAGATGTTGGTATTGGGTAGCTGTGTATAGCCTAGCACTGGCAGTAGTAAGGCTATGAGAATATTTTTAATCGACATTAGCTGATTTGAATAGTCTATTAAATCTTATACCGTCAAAAAGTCTTGCATTTCGTGTAGAGAACCAAATAAATAGCGGCTTACCCACTATATGATCATGCGGTACATAACCCCACATACGAGAATCCTCACTATTATGTCTGTTATCTCCCATAGCCCAGTAATAGTCCTGCTTGAACGTATATGTATTCGCTGGTTGACCATTAATGCTAATTTGATTGCCCTTAACCAGTAGCTCATTGTCTTCGTAGACATCAATAATCCTTCTATAAAATGGTAGATTTTCAACTGTCAAGTCTATAGTCTCACCAGCTTTAGGAATCCACACTGGGCCATAATTATCAACTGACCATCCTTTAGTTATCTTGGCATCGTGAGGAAATAATTTAGAACCATCGATTGGCGATTGATGATAGCTAACTTTTAGACCATCTATTGATTTTAGTTTTTCTCTCTGGTCTTCAGTAATATAGAATCCATAGTTGCCTGCGAAGTCACTTTGAGTATCTCCAATTCCCCATTCTTTGAGTTTGTCTCCTTGCAGTTGTACTTGAGGCTGCTTTTCTACTTTATTGAGAAATTGCATTTGCGAAGGATTGACGCCTGGCTCACCATTGATATAGATTTGACGATTTTTTATTTCCAATTTGTCGCCAGGTACAGCCACACATCTTTTGATATAGTGATCCTTCTTATCTAGAGGTCTGACGACAAAGTCCTTTTTTCTCACTTTGGACCTCAATTCCTTGTCCTTGCTCGTATAGGCTGGTTCTCTCGATACTTGTCCTACTGTGTAAGAACGATTTGAGGTTATGTATACGCTATCACCAACTGGCCAATTAAATACAATTGGTTTATTTCTTCCAATTTCTTCTAGGGCAGGAAGTCTGTAATAATCTAGGCTTGGTTTTTTAAGATAGGATTCTGAATCTGTCTTCGGTATTCGATTATGCAAGAGTGGAATCATTGCAATGGTCATAGGCGTACGTATTCCGTAACTTACTTTTGAGACAAATAGAAAGTCTCCTACCATAAGCGAACCCTCCATTGATGGGGTAGGGATAACAAAGGCCTCTATTAAAAACATACGTATGAAAGCTGCCGCAAATACTGCAAAGAATATTGATTCAATCCATTCACGACCTGCAGACTTTTTGTAAGGACTTTTTTGATTGAGTCTGGCCAATTTGTTCTTATCTCCAGCTTTTGTCAATGCCTTGACTTCATCCAGATATGCTTTCTCTGTAAGATAATTTGGACCTATATATTTTGCGCTATCATTCTTGGCTAATAAGGCAAGAGCAGCTGGTGCATAGAATACAGCACCCGCACTATGTTTTAGTTTGTATTGTCCAAATGACCGCACAAGATCTACAGCCATACCAGCAAAAATGAAGATGTTCACTATCGGAACAAGAAGTAGGAGTGGCCACCAACTTGGTCTACCGATAATTTTTGCCCACTGGATGAAGTTCTTCCCAGGAATAACCCCGTCGATAGCTGGGAGATCTGCTTTGGGGAAGAGCATATACAGTGCAATGCTCAATAGAACGTAGGATACTAATAGAAATATAAGTACAGACACATTAAAGTTTTAATTGTCCCAAAGATACTAAAGTGTGGCTGTTAAGGACTTCATAATACGGATTAGAACAGGCCATTTTTAGATGAATGACCTGTTCTAATCCGATATAAGTTAATCTAAGTCAAGTGTGTAGGCGGCAAAAAACTCGAAACTAGCACCTGCATTTGATACTGCTCCTCCATTGAGGCTTGCAAGCACACCTATCTTTAACTCGGTATATCTACCTCCAATATCATCTAAAATGATACCTCCATTGATCGCAAAATCATTGAGACTAGAGAATGAGAGACCACCCCAGAAAGCTTCCTCTTTCTCAAATTTTGCTCCTATGACATAATCGATGAGTTGTGGATCTACATAATTGACTTGGAATGAAGGTTCTATGTAATAATCATATCCAAATAGCTTAGTACCCATATTGGCAAAATAATGCACTTGCCTCTGAGCATTCCCTGTTTCCAATAAGATATCGGTCGAAAGCAGCTGCATAGTACTGAATCCTACATAGAATAAATTATCACTATTATATTCTTCCGTACCTGAGAAGTAAGCAATACCCGCACCGAATGATGGGAGGAACTTGCTTTGTGTATTGGTACTAGTGAGTGGGTCATCTGATATCAAAGTTGTTGCCTGCGAAGCATCAAACCTATATTGATGGAAGTAACCATTTATCGCTAATACTAATTGATCATCCCTATTGAGTATTTCCTTCAGCTTATAGGCATAATTGGCTTGTAAGCCTGTTTTATTGATATTCCCTGTCCAGTCTGAGATAATAGCTCCGCCGGCGCTCATATTCATATCTACAAAAGGGTAGGCAACAGAGGCGAGTGCCGTATTGGGAGCGCCTTCAAATCCTACCCACTGTTGTCGATAGAAAGTCGATATCTGCATTTTTGTACCAGGGGCCGTAAAGGCTGGATTCCAAATATGATGCATATCTTGAAATGGCGTCGTATGCGTAAGTTGCTGAGCATGTCCACAAACGATGACTGCTCCCAAAATGATAAGTGTAATTAATATATTTTTCATAATCCTAGTCTCTTAAAAGGGTTAAACTACTCTTGATCTCGAAACCATCGAATTCTAAGATATAGTAATAAGTATCTGCTGGCAATGGATCTCCATTTCTAGTGCCATCCCATCTATCCGCATCTCTTTGATAGCCACGCTTTTCATAAACCACATTTCCCCATCTGGAAAAGACTGTTAGATTAATCCTTTCAAATTGCTCTAAACCTTCAAATTCCAACTCGTCGTTAATACCATCTTGATTGGGAGTAAACATCGTGATGGTTCTGACTACAGATCCAGGATCCATATTGATATTGATGGTTATATCGTCAGTGCCAATACAACCATTATTATCGACAACAGTTACCGTAAATGTCGTCGCCTCAGTTATTGCAATGGTCGGTGTACTTGATGAAGCTCCTACAAGAATTACATCTGTATTATCCCAATTATAAGAAACACCACCTGTCGCCTCAAGTGTAAATTCTGCATCAGGTAGTACCTCTCTGTCTTCTCCAGCATTCACTACAGGAAGGTCATTGACAATTACAGTTATATCAATAACAACCACATCATCTGGGCAAGTACCTGTTACTAATACTGTGTATGTTGTTGTCTCTATAGGTGTGGCTACTGGGCTGGCACTTATAGTTGTACTTAATGTCCCAGAAGGATCTTCCCATTCGTAATTGAAGCCAGGTGTAACTTCTAGCGGAACAGAATCACCTAGGCATATTTCAAGAGTTTCGTTGGCTGCGACGGCCATAACTCTCGGTTGGAAAGTTACATTAAAGGACTGCGTCACCTCACAACCTTCTGTAGTCATACCAACAAAAGTGACTGTCTCCGTAGTTACAGTACTGACATCTTGATAAGAGACTACATAGTTCTCGTCATTACTGGTCGCAGATCCTCCTGACCAGACATATGTATCAAATACTGCTGGAACGGTAACTGTGACATTAGGATCGTTAGGGCATAAATCTAGATCATTAAATGAGATAGACGGTATCACAATTTCAGAGACAACTATTTGTTCACTTACCGAACAATCTTGTGGTGTAGTTGCTGTCACTGTATAAGTTCCTGGTTGGTTAGCCGTATAAGTATCGACATCGCTGGCCACTATGGTACCATCTAACATCCAGATAATTAAGTTAGCATTGGTCATGGCTGTAAGCACAACATTATCACCTTCGCAGAATGATTCTGTTGGATTAACAGATAGTGTAGGAAAATCAATAAATGTAACCTCAACAGATGCTGACGATTCACATTGTATATCATTAATAGCTGTCAGCTCATAGGTACCACTTTCCGTAACGGTCAAGAAGCTCTCATTTTCTCCATTTATTGGCGCCCCGTTTCTAGTCCATTGATATAGTACATCTACCTCTGAGGGAGTACTTAATTCAATTGTTTCATTTACGCAAGCTTCAACCACTGATGGACCTAAGTCTATCAAAGGTGCTTCTCTAAATTCTAAACTAAAATCGAAGACCGTTGCACAATCAATAGCATTGTAAGCAACAAAGCTATAATCTCCAGATTGGGAAAATTCTTGCGTCAAGCCCGTTGCACCCTGTATAGGATTCCCATTTGAATCTAACCATTCAAAGCGTACTCCATCACTAGTTGCTTCGAGCGGCACACTGATGCCTGCACATACACCAGCGGGTAGGTTGTCAATTGTAGCCATCGCCTCTGCAAAGAATTGTACCTCTTGACTCACTGAAGATGTACATCCCGCCATATTCATAACTGTAGCTGTATATACTCCTGGATCACTTACCGTAATCATATTGCCTGATTCACCGGCTAGAATATCTCCTCCACGATCCCATACGACATCAGCGTTTGTGTCGGAAGTCAAGACAAGATCAACTGGTGTACCTGCACACTCTTCTACATCAGGACCTAGTTCCAAGACCGGTGCCGAAACTGCTATGACCTCTATAGAAGCGGATGCTTCACACTGTTGACCTTCTGCAGCGATGGCTTCGTAAGTTCCTGGCTCTGTAATATCTAAGGTCACACCATTTTCTCCCATTATAGGTGTACCATTAAGGTACCAATTCACAACAGTGACAGAGGATTGTAGTGTTAATACTTCAGTTGTTCCCTCACAAAACTCCAACGTTTCCGGTAGCGAAACCATAGGCGCTTCTACAAATTCCACATTGGCCGTTACGGTGGTAGAACAATTGTTGTCATCTGTTGCTGTGACTTCCACAGTGCCCATCAAACCGACAAGCGTTTCATTAACTTCAAGACTGCCAGAAGGATTGTCAATTGCCCCTCCATTTACTGACCACTCGTAAGTAAATAGTCCGTCTTGTCCAGCTTCTAAAATATCAGTCTGTCCTTGGCAAATTGATTGATCATCCAAGTCAATTATTGGTGCTTCAAAAATTTCTACAGCTACTTCTGCTCTCGCTTCACATTGTGTACCGAATCCAGCAATAATTTCATATGTACCAGATTGGGTAGCAACAATAGTTGGGTCTGTTTCACCCATCAATTCATTTCCATTCAATAACCAAATAACTGATCCTGTAGAGGCTGTGCCTACAATTTCAGTATCGTCATTATTGCAAAAATCTAGAGTGGCATCAGGTAAGGTAACCGTTGGCGTATCAAGAAAATCTACACGTGTAGAAATTACAGTTTCGCAGCCTGCAGAATTTACAGCGGTAAGGGTGTAAGTATCCGTTGTCGTAACCTCTAATGGATCGATATCATCAGAGCCCATACCTAATACATCACCATTTTCATTTACCCATGTGTAATCAAATTGTCCAGAGCCCATCCCAACTATAGGAACCAACTCTCCTTCACAGGCTTCTTGATCATCTGGAAGGGATACGTCTGGTGCATCTACAAAGGTCACATTGGTGGTGGATTCAGAAGAACATAATAATCCTTCGCCAGCGATAACTCGATATTCGCCAGAAGTTGTAATCTCTAAAGTTGTATCGGTTTCGTCAATTATTTCTTCACCATTAAAATACCACTTTACGGCCGTCACATTAATAGCATCGGCACTCAGTATAGCCATTTCTCCATTGCAGAATTCTAGGTTAGGTTCTAGAGTGACTACTGGAGCTTCAAGAATTTCTACGCTTACGGTATCTGCAGTTGTACATCCTGCTGAGTTTGTAGCAGAAACAAAATATCTGCCACTCACCATTGCTGTATAACTGCCCATCATTCCTGCCTGTATTTCACCAACGCCTTCTTGTATCCAGACATAATCAAAATCCCCATCGGGACCTGCGGTGAGCGGTACTGCATCTGGTTCACAAGCTGTTTCTAATTCTGGTAAGGCAATATCTGGAGCCTCTATGAATGTCACTAACGTAGTGGCCTCAGAGGAACATTGTAGACCCTCACCTGCAACGACACGATATGTCCCAGGTTCTGTAACTGTTAGAACGGCATCTGTTTCACCTAAGATCTCGTCGCCTTCAAAATACCATTTTACAACTGTAACATTGACTGCGTCTGTTATGAGAGTTCCAACTTCTCCTTCACAAAATTCATATGTTGCATCGAGAGTTACTACAGGTGCTTCAAGGATTTGTACAACTGTACTATCGGTAGTCTCACAACCTGCTGAATTCGTTGCGGTGACAATATAGGTTCCACTTTGTCTTGCTTCAAAAGAGCCCACTGACCCTGACTGTATTTCTCCAGTACCTTCTAAAACCCATACATAATCAAAGGCATCATCAGGACCAGCCATTAAAGGAACTGTGTTCGGCTCACAAGCAGATTCTGAGTCTGATAAGCTGATATCTGGCGCATCTAAGAAGCTTACTGTAATCGTTGCCTCATCAGAACATTGTAAACCTTCACCAGCAACAACTCGATAATCACCCGATTCTGTTACCTCCAATGTTGTATCAGTTTCTCCTAATATTTCATTTCCATCGAGATACCACTTAACAACAGAAACATTTGTAGCATCAACAGTAATAGTACCACTTGTGCTTGCACAAAATTCTGCATCCATTGGCAGAGTTACTATGGGTGATTCTAAAAATTCTATGACAGTGGTGTCTGACGTAGAACAACCATCCATATTCGTGGCAGTTAAAATGTAAGTGCCAGATTGCTCGATTTCTAAGCTGCCTTCTTCACCAGTTTTTATTTCTCCATCTGATAGCTCTGCCCAGGTGTAGGTAAAGCGACCATCATCACCTCCCGTCAATAGGATGGCATCCCCTTGGCAAGCAGATTCGGTATCTGGTATATCTATTTGTGGACTCTCAGAGAACGCCACAATAACTTCATCTTCAGACTCGCAAGTAGTCCCTATACCTGCTACTGCTCTATAGGTGCCAGGTGTGGTTACTGCTATTTCTGTTCCTGTCACTCCATCTAACTCTATACCATCTAAGAACCAAGTTAATGTCGACACATTACTCATTGCGACAAGATCTGCACCTGGACATAGATTGTTCATTTCAGGAAGATCTACCATAGTTTGTGACTCAAAAGATACATTGATGGTATCTGAATTTTCACATCCTGCCAAGTCACGAACAACAACAATATATGTTCCTGGACGTGTAGCTTCAATCTGAGCAGTGCTGCCTTGATTCATATTATCTAAAGACCATGCATAAGTATAGTCAGGATTTTCTCCAGCATCTAGTGTTATAATATCACCCTCGCAACCAACTTGGTCGCTACCAAGATCCATTATAGTAGGTGGATCTAAAAAGGTGACGACGACCTCAGCTGAGGATTCACAAGCTTCGCCTTCAAAGGATACAACCCTATATGTTCCTGATCCATCTGCTTCAATAGTGGTTCCGACTGCATCCATTATAAGGTTGTTGTCTTTGTACCATACCAAATTATCTGTAGGTCCAGTAGCAGTTACTTCTATAGTCGTATTGGTCATAGCTGAACCAACGCAGATATCAATAGGGGAGGTAAAAAATACTAGAACTGTTGACTCAACAAAATTAACGTTGACTACGTCGGTGCCAGAACAGCCTGCAGAATTCTGAACGCGTACTTCATATAGTCCCTCACCATAAGTCTGAACATTGATCATATCTGAGTTTTCTCCAGATATAGCCTGTCCGTTAAGAGACCAGACGTATGTAAAGTTCATACCTGTAGGCGCAGCTAGAAATCTATCTTGTCCATCACAATGACTAAAATCATCTCCTAGATTGGGTACTGGTGTATCTAAGAAGGTCACTACGATAGCATCCCTAGATTCGCAAGATTGTCCAAGACCGACAATAGCTTCATATGTCCCAGGCTCAGTTACTTCTATAGCGGCACCGAGTTGCGTTATCGGTAATCCATCAAGCAGCCATACGATAGAACTACCACCCACATTGGAGTTGGCAATCAATCTAATAGATTCTCCTGCACAACCTTCTATTGTCTCGTCTGCAATATCTATGGTAGGGGCATCAGTGAATGCGACAAAAGTTGTATCACGCCTTGTACAAGAGGTAGACATACTCTGGGCAAACAAGATATATTGACCAGCTTCTCTTGCTACAAAAGTACCAGTAGTTGCTCCATTTATCACATTTCCATTAAGAAGCCAAGCGTAAGTGTTATCGGTACTAGTACTGCCAATAAGTTCCACATCGGATCCTTGACAGCCAACTGCTGCGGGAGGCAAATCTAATTCGGGAGATGGTGTTAATACAACTTGGAAAGAAGCTTCTGCTTGACAGGCTTGACCTTCAGCAATTCTAGCTTCATACATTCCAGCTTGAGAAACATCAATAGAAGAACCACTAACATTCGACAGAAGATTTCCTTCAAAGTACCAATTAATGCCTTCAGCGGAGGCCATTGCTGTTACAGTTTCGGTTTCTCCATCACAAAATTCTACGATAGCATCTGGAAATGAAATTGTAGGATTGGACACATACTCTATGGTTACTTCATCAAAAGCAATACACGCAGCATTGTCTTTGGTTGTGGCTTGAACTAAATAAAAGCCAGTATCAACAGCATTCCAAGATCCTCTAATACCCCCAGTCAAAAATTCTGGTGGATTAGTCCCTTGTGTCAAAAACCATCGATAATCATAAATTGAATTGGGACCAGCAACTAGATCAACATCTATAATTTCTCCTTCACAGAAGGCCAAATTAGGACCAAGTTCAATGTCAGGTGATTCTACTCTAGTAATGAGTACTTCATCAGAAATTATGCAGGTTGGTGAAAGACAAATTTGTGCTTCCCACAATCCTGAACCTGGATTTAATATTTCATTGGTGACCAAATCAGTTTGTAATACACCATCTAGAAACCATTTAACAGGATTGTTCCTAGCATTGAAACGGAGGTCTCTGCTTATGTTTTCACATTCTTCAAAATCAGGCCCTAGATCAATCTCAAATGGAACCTCAATGTCTACTCTCACTGTATCGCTCGAAGTACATCCTTGTGTATTGGTAGCAAATACAATGTACTGTCCCTCACAATCATTGGAATCAAACAGCCCATCGTTGTTTGTGTCTTCATTACTATCTTGTATTCCGTTACCATTGACATCCCAACAGCCATCCCTAGTAACATCCAGTGTATTGGTTGTAGACAAAGTGAAAGCTGCATTAAATCTCTTAAACCAGCGATACTCCAGGTCTGGATCTGGAAGCGGGCCTAAAATCACTGACTCACCTTCACAGACCAAAATATCTTGACCTAGTTCTACGTCTGGACCATCAAGGAAAAGTGCTCTGATGGTTGTAGAACGCATACAGCCTCCTCTGAATACTTGGATCTCATAAAGACCACTCTGTTCTATGATGGGATCTTCGACATTTGTCAAGCCAGGTATCGGTGTACCATTGAGTAACCAAGACAGACTATCTCTATTAGATGTATCTACGTCTAATCTCACTCTATCACCACTACACATTTCGATAGGGTCATCGTTTATGGTTGCGGAAGGAGGATCATTAAAAGAAACAGTTGTTGTCTCAGATTTTTGACAACCACCAATGTCCGTTACAATCACAGTATAGATTCCATCCTCCGTGGGATTAACTACAGCATCATTTCCGAAAACTGGTTGAGATCCAAAAAACCATTCATAGGTTAGTCCATCATTGCCTGCATCTAAAACGGCAATTTCTCCAGTGCAGATATCTTGACTAATCAAGTCTATGTCTATGTTGCAGCAATTGGCAGGTGCAGTAAAAGCGCTTTCTACTACTTTGACGCAACCATCATCATCCGAGAAGGAGAAATTTAAGTTGACATCTTCACCATCTGAAATTAGGTTGGTTAGTGTCACTGTAGTTGTACCTGGGGTCATAGGAAAGGTCTGTCCATTGATGGTCACCATACCCGTAGAAGGTCCCATACCCACTTCAAATGAAAACGTCTGATTGTATGTATTGTTAGAGGATAGACAACTCGTCTGATCAAGTGCCGTAAAATTTAAAATAGCGCAAGATGCATCGATAAATACTTCTTTAAAGTTGGCGCTGACATTAATACAATCTCCAATTCTTATTAGATCATCTATTGATTGCCCTATCCAATCTTGAGGATTGAGACCGGACTCGTAGTAAATAGAATGAATTCTAAATGTGCCAGGATTGAGTTGTGTGAAATCTGAATCGTCATTAACCATAACAATATTGTCAGATAACTCATTGACTGCTACGAAAGTTATATTGGATGCGCTATTGGCTTGAAAGTCTGCTAGTAACAGACCGGGACCTGTTATGCGTGGTATTCTGATTCTTCTTCTTGATGATTCTGTGATCATTGCACAGAGTAAATACGATTCGCAAGCATCCAATTCTACATCCCAATTTGTATCTGAAAGGAACCCGTTGCTTGTTGATCTCGAGTTTGATGAAACAAAGGAGGCACAAGGATTGGCTGTATTGAAGGTAGATTCTCTAAATATGGAGTAGGCACCTACATTACCACCTCCATCGTCAACCGCAAAATTGTAAGATCCAGATTCTGTTGGTGTGATTCTTATTGGTCTAAAATCTCTATCATCTGCGATTTCTGTACATCCAGTTCTTGAATTATTAAAGATGGCAATGTCCATATCGTCAACATTCTCTGCTACTTCATCACTGATAGCGAGAATTGCATTTCCAGTTGCTGTGGTAGCGCCTAGATCCAATCGAGGATCTCTAAATTCTGCTGACAAGAATTCTGTATCACAAAGTGTATTGTTAGGTGTTGTACACTCTGAGGTAATTTCAAAATCATTATTAGATCCGTCATAAAAACTGAAGCAATCGTAATCTTCACATATCAACTGAAGCTTCGCAGCGCCTGTCGCAGAGAATCCAGCTGGTATAGTTACCGTCTCTAAATTAGAGCCTATATCTACATTGTCCTTTAGTAAGTAGGGGAAAGTAACACCGCCATCAGCAGACAATCGAATAGCTAAATTAGCGCAGAGATTTTGTGAGCCATTAGCTGACCACATCACATCTACCTGATCACCGGCAGCATATATCTCTCCTCCATTTGGCGAATTTATATCAAAAGAACCACTCGTAACTTGCATCGTAATTTCTTCCCAGTCAGTTGCTCCCCCCGCAGGATTATTGTCTCTAACTACTAATCTAAAATGCAACGTTCTTGCTACAGAAGAAACCCTTTCAAATTTATCACTATTCAATCCATTGGCTTGAATCCGTCTACTCGGGAAATCTCTAGTTGGGTTGGTTGTTGGCGCATAATTTCTGAGAATAGGTGCTATCGAACTCCCTGCTGCTTGATTCCCAAGAAATCCATGTGTGGGTCTACCTGCACCATCTTCATCAAATTGTTCCCAAGAATAAGTTAATGGGTCGCCTTCCGCATCTGTTGCACTACCCGTCAATGAAAAGGCTGTATTCCTAGGGACTCTGTATACTGCTCCACAAGGATTAGCATTTGCGTCAGGTATCGTATTAACCACTTCAGACCAGTCATCGGTATTGCACTCAAAAGCGGTTACGTGTTCGAATACGTTTCTTAAACTAGTGGCGTGTAGAATGAAGTTTTTGGGTTCAGGATAATTCCACTCGGGTCCACATATGCCGTTATACGACATCAAGGTATTACCACTACCAATTTCATAGGCATTACCAGCAGGGTGTTGACCCCCTTCACAGTTGCTACCATCCCCGTTAAATGTGTGCGGGCATCCAAATTGGTGGCCAAACTCGTGTGCTGCTAAAAGGGCAAATCCAGCAGGATTGCCAGTAGAGAAACTGCTAAATCCAGCAGCTTTTCTATTGCTCTCGAGACAGACAACACCGACGCCTGCGGTACCTGATCCACCACTGCTTATGGTGTGAAATAGGTGACCTAAGTCATATTGATTAATATTAAATTCAGTTGGGATACCTGCTTGCGCTGCCGAGGCATCAGGATTATCAGGATAGGGATCTGTCGCTGGATCATTATTAAGCTTCGGAGCACCTGGTGCCATAATCAACTCAATGTTCACTTCTCTTTCGAACATTGCACTCACATCACTCAATAAGGTTATGGCTTGATTTCTTACTGCCGTGTTATTGTTGCCATTAGCTTGATAATATTCTCCAGTTGTTGAAACACCTACACGATACACTCTGCGTCTCGCACCTAGCATTTTCAAGTTCTCTCTCGTTTCATCATCAAATACTGGCGTTGTTGCTTGGCTAGTATTGACAACGTCATGTGTACCACAGCTATGTTGGACTTGATCGCTGATGCCTAATTCTTGTATGTACTTTCTTTGGCCATTTTCTTCTTTTGGATAGATCTTAACCATCTTACCATTATAGAGATAGGTAATGTTGACACCAATAGGTCCTGTGACGATTCTACCTTGTAAGAGTGGGTCTGACTTACAGTGAATCTTGTACGTCCTTATCTCATCCCAAGGGCTAGGATCATTGCCATAGATAGAGTATTCTTTTCTGAAGAAAGTGAGCTCCTCAGATAAGAAAGGCAGTCTTACCGCTATAGACTTGGTATCAGCTATCTTATTAAAGAGGGCATCCTCGTTAATGGCGATTTCTGACTGACTATTATAATCTGTTTTGGCAAACAATGACTCGACTGATATAGCTTTCTGCGGTGCTGTATCCTGTGCGGTAACTGTAAAAGAGATAAGAATAAGAGAAATGAAAATAGACAATGAATTTTTCAACATCTGGCTAGTGATTTTATAGCAACTAATATAGACAAACTGACCCCAAATCTGAGGCTAGTACCTATATATTATTGCCCTAATTCTCACATCGGACAGATATAGAAAAGCACAGATAGAAGGGACCTTAACGTTTAGAAC
Organism: uncultured Saprospiraceae bacterium; assembly: GCA_937929835.1. Classification (GTDB taxonomy): domain Bacteria; phylum Bacteroidota; class Bacteroidia; order Chitinophagales; family Saprospiraceae; genus RFSX01. The sequence continues at coordinate 70,687 of CALFUU010000052.1, forward strand.
GTTTAGATTTATCTTGTTGTGAATTTTGATATTTAATTCCTACACCTGGAGTCGTACCTAAGACAGGATGATACAGTACGTGCCCTTCCAGGTTAAGTTTGTCCGACAATTGATAAGAAAAGCCACCGCCGCTCTGTCCAGATGCTGTTCTCGAACCTATACGCAGTTCGAATTTGGGGTGGGGTTGATAGCTGATGCCGACCTTGACATTCAGAATTGTCTCCAGTTCTTTAGCCATCTCGATTCTTATATTGATTTTAGGGGACACTTTGTAAGCCAATCCAAAGGCTAAGGAGGACATCAGAGTGGTATTATCGATTAATTGGGCTGCTTCTAGATTTGAGAGTATAAGCCCATAATTCAGCTGGGAGGTTATTTTACCGGATAGACCGATTCTATAGAATGGCTTTTGAGTGCTGCCAAACTCATTGAGCGACAACTGGTAATAGCCTAATTCTATGGATCCAGCAATGTTTTGACCTAATTGTCTACGATATAACCCACTGATTGTCTGTTCATTATAAGCTTCAAAGCCATAATTGGAAAGCCTTACCCCTACCGCTCCATTTTCACCTGTCTTAATGTATCCTGCTAGACCCGCAGCGGTTAGCTCAGAAAACCCAAATCTACTCTCGGCTGCAAGTACCAGCCCATTGCTATAGTCTGGAGAGAGTGCAGAGAAATTGGATAAGATGGCGTCAGATTCATCTAGGGTCGTCGTTATACCGCCTAATGATTGACTCACAGAACCAGTATTCACTAAGGCGGTACGCTGGGCAGACAGCGAAAAACTCAAACAAGTCACCATTAGATACAAATAACGTCTCAACATTATATATTTTAGAAATTTGAACAAGCACATCAAAAATATCCAATTTGGCTAAACTTAGAAGAAATCATTCGGGCAGAGGGAAAGGTGGCTTTATGGGCAGAGCGGTCATTGTCACTTTAGGACTCATAGGCGCCCTGATTTATGGCTTTATCCACTTTAACCTAGATACTGGGGACAATAGATCTTCCAATAGAGGAGGTCAGCATTCTACAAGATCAATTCCTGTAAATCTAGGGAATGGAGATTATAGTTATGTCCCCAAAGGTGATCATCAGGAGATTATACACCATAAATACTATTCTCTTGACTACAATGAGGATTACGAAGTGCCTAATTGGGTAGCCTACAAGCTTACAGAGGAATCCCTTAAAATTAAGAATGTCCCGAGAGCCAAACGATTCAAGTCAGATCAAGAGGTGGATCGACGATCAGCAAAACACGCCGACTATACGCATTCTGGCTATACGCGTGGGCATATGGCGCCTGCTGGAGATATGGCATTTAACACGGAGGCGATGCAAGAGTGCTTCTATATGAGCAATATGGCACCACAGATACGCCAAGTCAATAATGGCATCTGGAAGGAGTTGGAGGAGAATGTAAGAGACTGGGCCTATGATAATGATGAAATCTATATCGTTACAGGTCCCTTATTTTATAATGACAAACCCAAAAGAATAGGCGATAATAGGGTGGCGGTACCTGATGCTTTCTTTAAGGCTATTCTTGATAATGAAGGCTCTAAAAAGAAAGCAATAGGTTTCATCATTCCTCACGAAAAGTCAGATAGACATCTCAGAGAGTACGCGGTTTCCATCGATGAATTAGAGCAAAAAACTGGTATCGATATGTATGCAGATGTTATCACGGATGACAATTTGGAAGAGTCATTGGAATCTTCATTTGACGTCAACAAATGGCAGATTAGTAAAAAGAGATTCAATCAAAGAGTCAATCACTGGAATAAAGAAAAATAGGCCTTGAAATTCAAGACCTATTTTCTATATATTTTTCGTGTTTAGTTGACGGCTTCTTCCAGCATTTCGCCAGCTTTTGCTTTGACTTTAGAAGCTTTGGCAGATCTCTTTCTACAGACTTTACATAGTTCGGAGATACCTTTTTGTTCCCACGATTCCTTGATGCTACCATTGCTCAGTGCTTTGCCTTTTATGTATTGGCAATCATTGTAAGCGTGATACTTATTACCTGCCTTAGACCAGAATACATTATTGGCGTTAATGCCTACACTACTGGCCGCTTTATTCTGCTCTTCTATTTCCTTGGAATACTTTTCTATTGAGGCCGCATCAAATTCAGCTCCCGAGATACCTGCTGCAGTCATTGCTACTGAGGCTGCAGTGCCCGCTATGGCTTTGGTCTTGCCACTGATATTATTACTTGTAAATATTGAGATAACCATAGGTAAAAAACACATTACCCCCATAATGGCTCCGAGCTGATTTTGGAGAAAGAAGCGCAGTTGGTTTTTTTCTGAAGTGGGATCAAGCTTATTACTTTTTTTCCAAAATCTACCCGAGAAAAAAGCGATGGCCAGAATGGCAACTATGGCCACGATCAGTGCTATCAATGTTTCGTCAGAGATAAGTTTCATAATGGCTAATACTTGGCCGATCATAGCCACAACCCAACCTATTATTGCATACGTTCTAAATTTTCTAGCTGTTGCTTTTGCTTCTGGTGAAGCTACAAAAGTCCTTGTTTCAGGCATATTCTTTATTATTTAAGACATTGATATTCTAATGCAGTCACAATTTAAACATTAGACTTTATTATAACATATCAATTCTCTTAAAATTGGGCGGTGCCTACACTACAATCGAGATGGTTCGGAACAAGATGGGGTTACACAATTGTAAAACCATTGATGTGGGGCTAAGCTACAGTTACAGCTATTGTTTGTAGGATCCTGACAATAGAGAGGGAAGAGGGAAGAGTGGGGGTATAGCTTATCTATTCTTAACTGGTTGTACTGTAGGTTGTACCATAGCTGGCGTAATCACTGGCTCTGTGTAGGGTACACCTGACTTATAATTTTCCTCATATCTATGCCAAGGGGTCGTCGTATGATAGTCTCCTGCAAAATAGTTGATGATAATCTCAAAAGTTCTAGAATCTTGGAATCCTGGAATCGGTTGGATAACGTCTAGATTGGGGTCTATAAATACAACTGTGGGGTAGCTCATTCTGCCGTTCATTATCTCTTGCGCCAACTCGTGATAACCGCGCTTTCCAAAACCAGAAACATAACTGTACACTTTGTTATCGTAGATGATGTCTTCTTTCTGCTCAGCGTCAAACTTAACTGCATAGAAGTTTTGGTTAACAAATTCTGCTATGTTTTCTTTTTGGAAGGTTCTGGAATCCATTTTCTTACACCAAGTACACCAAGCTGTGTGGACATCCACCAAGATCTTTTTCTTCTCAATCTTATTCTTTTCTAAAGCCTCTTCCCAAGTAAGCCAGTTAATGGTGGTTTGGCCTTGAAGAGATATACAAAAGAAACAAACTAAAGCAGTGTAAAAAGCGTATCGGAACATTTAATTGTATTTCAATTTACCATCAAATAAACACCAAACTAACCAGATATACACTGCTGCTTCACTTAGCGATTAGTTAATTAAAACAACCTTAACACTTGTTTAGAGGTGTGAGGTACTCAATGACATCCGACTCTAACTTTTGAGTGTGCCAAAGCTTCCCTTTTACTTGAGGGGCCCTTATTCCAGAGGTGAGGACAGTGGGGGTTTTAATGATCCGACACGCATCCCAAAGGTCAGCTGCGACAAACTTCTTGAGGGTCTTAGAGCCACCTTCGACAAGTAAATGGTGTACCCCTTTCTCAAAGAGTAGGTCCAATATGCCAGTTAAGTCACCATCAACAATAGGACGGTGAACACACTCTTTATTCTTATAGACCTGATCAGCTATGTCGCCTACAAAGAGTGTGGGTCTATCATCTGTCCAGACTTGCTTGGTTTTTAACTCAGTCATATCGTCTGTCACTACAATCCGGAGTGGGTCTGGGCCAGGCACTAGGCGTGCATTTAAGCTGGGATCATCTGTGACTGCTGTATTGTAACCTACAAGGATGCCATTTATCTCCGTACGCCATTGATGTGATTTGATTTTGGACAGTTTGTTGGAAAGCCATACTTGCTTGCCTCGTTTTCCGATATAACCATCTGCGCTCTGTGCCCATTTAAGAATGATGTGTGGTCGCTTACTTAGATGTGCCTTAAATGGTGCAATGACACGATAGCCCTCCTCAGATAAGACACCAGAGACCACCTCGACACCAGCTTTTTTTAAGAGAGCAGTAGAAATGGAATCTACCTTTTCGTTAGGGTCATTGATTGATATAACAACCTTCTTAATCTCATTGGCCAGTATTGCGCTGGTACAGGGTGGTGTCTTGGAGTGGATACAGCAAGGTTCTAAGCTTACATAGATCGTAGAGTCTGCGATAAGTGGCTTGTCTGCTTCCTTGACACTGGATAAGCAATTGATCTCTGCGTGCGGGCCTCCATATCGCATATGATAGCCTTCTCCTATTATTCTATCCTGATGTACCAGTACTGCGCCTACCCAAGGATTTGTCTGTGTGGCTTTACCACCTTTGCGAGCCAGCTCTAGGCAGCGTCGCATATATTTTTCGTAAGTCTTATTCACAAACTTACTACACCGCTACGGGTGTGATTGTTTTCAGCTTCTCAATAACAAAATCAACTTCTTCGTTGGTATTGAGATGTGAGAAGGAAAATCTTACGGTTTTTCGTTTTGCATTATGACCGATGGCTTGTAGCACGTGCGAGTCGTTTTCGACTCCTGAGCTACAGGCACTCCCAGAGGAGGCTGATATACCAGAGATATCTAGATTCATCATCAGCATTTCTGATTTGGGAGTGGGTGGAAAGGAGACACTACATATGTTGTATAGCCCCTTACTTGTGCTATTGAATTGTATGTCTTGAAAAGTAGTGCTGAGCTGAGCCTCAAAGTAACTCCTGACTGCACTTACTTTTTCTTTTCTATAATCCATTTCATCTAACGCCATCTTGAAGGCCTTCGCCATTCCAGCTATACCATAGATGTTTTCTGTTCCAGATCGCATACCCCTTTCTTGATCTCCTCCGTAGAACATTGGTTTGATCAAGTTATCATTATTGATATAAACAAAGCCAACCCCTTTAGGGCCAAAAAACTTGTGTGAAGCTCCACAGAGGAAACTAACTTTTGTCTTTGCGAGATTAATGGGCAGTTTGGCTATGGTCTGTGCCGTATCGGTATGCAGAAGGGTAGAGGTCTGCATACATAGTTGAGATAATTTCTCTAGATCACAAAGCGCTCCGATTTCATTGTTGCCGTGCATAACCGAAACCAACGTCGGTATTCCGTCTCCTAAGATAATCGCTAATTTTTCTAAGTCTATCTGGCCTTTATCATCTACTTCTAGAAGTAACACTTGGGCCATTTCTCTCTCTCGGATATAATCTAAGGTATGCAGTATACAGTGATGTTCTATAGTCGTAGATATGATTCTCTGGACGCCTAGATCTCGGATACTGGCCAGCAGCGCCATGTTGTTGGCTTCTGTCGCACCAGATGTAAAAAAGATCTCTCCTGAGGAGGCATTGAGACCTGTTGCAATAGTCTTTCTGGCCTCTTCTATTACTATCCTCGCTTGTCTTCCGTGGAGGTGTATAGATGAGGGATTGCCATACACTTCTGAAATAATTTTAGTCATTTCATCCTGCACCTCTGGTAGCAATGGCGTCGTAGAGGCATTATCAAAGTATACTCTCATCGTTATTAGGCAGAAAAATCATTATCAAACCACTCATCCACAAGTTTACCTTCCATAACGCCAAGCTTATTATGAATAAACTCATTGCAATTGCCATCATAGGTGTAATCATTGCCCCAAGCCATATGATGCTTAGCGAGTTCCTTTATAGCATCTGCGATGATGAGTGCCTCCCTGTCAGTCATAAGAGGATGTAGCGAAAACCTTACCCACCCAGGCTTAAGACTACAATCGCCGTGGTTGATTTTTGTGGTGATATTGCTAGACGTTTCTTTGGTTACATTTAAGAGATAGTGTCCATAAGTTCCTGCACAAGAGCAACCACCTCTCGTCTGTATACCGTATCTATCATTCAATAATTTGACGGCTAGATTATAGTGCAGATTGTCTATGTAAAATGAAATGACAGACAGCCTATCTTCCACGTTATCTGCAAGCAAATGTAAGTTTGGAATGGTCTTCAGTTTAGGCCAGACCAATTGCATCAAGTCGTGCTCCCTTTGTTTTATTTTATCAGTGCCGAGCTGATCTTTTAATTGTATTGCAAGGCCCACTCTTATCGTTTGTAAAAAGGCTGGTGTTCCACCATCTTCTCTAGCCTCGATCTCATCGTGATACTTGTGTTCTCCCCACGGATTAGTCCAATCTACTGTACCACCTCCTGGATTATCTGGGATACTATTATTGTACAAGTCTCCATTGAAAACGAGGATGCCTGTACTACCAGGGCCGCCCAAAAACTTATGAGGAGAAAAAAAGATGGCATCGAGATATCCTTGAGGATTGTCTATCGGATGCATATCAATATCGATGTAAGGTGCTGAGCAGGCGAAGTCGACAAAGCAGAGTCCCCCGTGCGCATGCATTATTTCGGCTATTTGATGATAGGGTGTAAAGACACCTGTTACATTGGAGCAAGAAGTGATTGCTGCAATTTTGAGCTTTCTGTCTTTATATTTTTCGAGTACTCTAGTCAGATTTTCGCAATCAAAAAGACCTTCTGGACAGGGTTCTATAACCTCTACATCAGCGATAGTTTCTAGCCACGAGGTCTGATTAGAATGATGCTCCATATGGCTACAGATTACAACTGGGCGATCATTGATAGCTATGTTGTCTTTATAATTCTCGTGCACCCGCAATCCAAGTATTCTCTGAAATTTGTTGACTACACCCGTCATTCCAGAACCCGACGAGATAAGGACATCTTTTTCTCCTGCATTGACGTGCTCTTTGATGAGCTTTCGAGCTCTGTTATAGGCGAGTGTCATAGAAGAGCCAGTCGTTGTTGTATTGGTATGTGTATTCGCTACATAAGGGCCAATCTTATGGGTAAAGAGCGCTTCTATAGGTCCATAAAGACGACCGCTCGCGATCCAATCCGCATATATCAAAGGCTTATGCCCATAGGGGGTCTCTATGACCTTCTCCATCCCTATAACGTGCTTCCGAAAGGCTGAAAAGTGATGCTCAAGGCTAGTATTAGTATCCTTTTTGGTGTCGATTCTAGTTTCCATTGATGATCTTAAATATATCTTGAACTAAGGTTTCTGCTTTATCTTTCGTTTGTGCTTCTGCAATGACCCTGATAATGGGCTCTGTATTTGAGCTTCTTATATGGACCCAGCTATCCTCCCACAAAATCTTCAAACCGTCTGTCTTATCTAATTTTTCATTAAGATAAGACTTCTCTATTTCTTTAAGGTATTTTTTGACAGCGTTGTCGTCTTTTACCTTCATACTTGATTTGACTATTTGGTAGGCTGGATAGGTGGCTTTTAGTGCACTCATTGTACATTTCCGATCAGCTAGTAGATTCATCACCATAACGATACCGACCAATGCATCTCTGCCATAGTGTAACTCAGGATATATCACACCACCATTCCCTTCTCCACCTATAACCGCCTTGGTCTTTTTCATAGCCTCTACTACATTCACTTCACCTACTGCAGAAGCGGTGTACTTCTTCTTGTATCTTTTTGTGACATCAGCGAGGGCCTTGGTGGAAGATAGATTAGAAACAGTATTGCCGGGGTTCTTGCCTAGGACAAAATCAGCTGCTGCTACAATAGTATATTCCTCTGAAAACATAGAACCATCCTCACAGATAAAAACCAATCTATCAACATCGGGGTCTACAGCAATACCCATATCGGCATTGGTTGCAACGACACGTTTTGCTAGGGCTTGGAGATTGGCAGGTATTGGTTCTGGGTTGTGTGCAAAATCACCAGTAACATCATCATTGAGCAATTCATATCCGCAGCCCAACTTGTCCAATAAAGGAGGTAGTGCTATGGCACCAGTAGAATTAATACAATCGACCACAACCTTAAAGAGGTTCTTTTTGATTTTGGGAACATTAAAGATTTTCTGCTTGAGTATCTGCTTGATATGGTAGTCTATGTAGCTGTCGTCCTCTCTGTACGTACCTAATGCGTCAACCTCCGCAAAAGTTAAATCCCGCTCATCAGCTAGTTTTAGAATAGTCGCCCCATCCGCTGCAGAAATAAACTCACCTTTTTCGTTTAACAGTTTGAGGGCATTCCATTCTTTGGGATTATGACTCGCCGAGAATATAATTCCTCCACCGGCTTTCTCAGCAGGTACAGCCATTTCTACGGTAGGCGTCGTGGAGAGGCCAAGATTGACCACATCTATGCCCATGCTGAGCAAGGTGTTGATAGCCAATTGGGAGACAATTTGCCCCGAGATACGGCCATCACGTCCGACGACAACCTTCTTGTTGAGACCTTTAGATAACAGCCACTGACCATAAGCTGCAGTCATTTCTACTAGATCTATAGGGGTCAAATTATTGCCAGGCTGACCACCTATAGTACCTCTCATACCTGATATCGATTTCTTTATTGCCAAACTTCCATATTTTGGAGCAAATCTATCTAAAATCAAAGTGGGATTAGCAATGGAATGGTAATTTGCAGGCAGATGATAGAATCATTGTTACATCTTGATGAAAATCTATATATTCTTATCAATTCAGGGTTGAGCAACCCTTTGTTTGATACCGTTTTGATACCATTTAGACATAAGCTCTTCTGGGTACCTCTTTATTTAGCAATCATTTGCTTTATTCTACTCAATTATGGAAGGTTGGCTTGGTTGACGTTGATTGCTTTGATCTTGACGGTTGTCATCTCTGACACTGTATCCAGTAAACTCATTAAGAAATCTGTAAAGAGAACTAGGCCTTGCAACCAAGAACATATACAGAGTGTAGAGCGGGTGCATTGTGGTCACGGTTACAGCTTCACCTCTTCTCACGCTACCAACCATTATGCTGTCGGGAGTTTTCTATTCCTCTTGTTATCTATGACGAGATGGCGATGGTCTTTTATGTGTTGGGCTGGCGTGATCGGTTTTGCACAAATATATGTTGGCGTACATTTTCCCTTTGATGTTATCATAGGAAGTGTACTCGGCTGTATAATTGGCTGGATTGTATTTATGATCTACACGAATGTATATTCCAAACTCACAAATAAATATTTACAAACTTGAAATTACTAGACGGAAAAAGGCTCTCTGGTGAGCTTAAGGACGAGATTAAAATCAAGGTAGATACTTACCTCTCACAAGGTCATAGAGCACCCAAATTATGTGCTATTCTGGTAGGTGAAAATCCTGCTAGCCAATCTTATATAAGAAATAAAGTGCGGTCCTGTGACAGGGTCGGTTTTGCCTCTGAGGTGATACAAAGATCAGTCGATGTCACACAAGCAGAACTGCTATCCTTAATCGACCAACTTAATAAGGATGAGACAGTTGATGGTTTCATAGTGCAGTTGCCTGTGCCCGATCATATAGACGACCAAGAGCTACTATTGGCGATAGATCCTGCCAAAGATGTAGATGGTTTCCACCCCTATAATTTTGGTTCTATGGCACAAGGTATGGATGCATTCTTACCAGCTACGCCTTATGGCATTCTATTGATGTTGGAGCGAGCTGGGATAGCGACATCTGGTAAGAATGTAGTCGTGATAGGTAGGAGTAATATTGTCGGAACGCCTATAAGTATTTTGCTAAGTCGTAAATCAGATATGGGCAACGCTACTGTGACATTAGCACACTCCAGAACAAAAGATCTCAAGGAAATCTGTCAGAGAGCCGATATACTGATTTCAGCACTCGGCAAGCCATTTTTCATAACACATGATATGGTTAAAGAAGGTGTAGTCATTATAGATGTCGGTATCAATAGAATCGATGACCTCACAAAGAAATCCGGCAGTCGATTGGTCGGGGATGTCGATTTTGAAAAGGTCTCAACTAAGGCTTCTTATATTACACCAGTGCCTGGTGGGGTAGGTCCGATGACAGTAGCTGCCTTGATGATGAATACACTGAAATCCTATCAGAAAAAACTCGGATTAAAAGATGAGTAAGACAGAGCATACAGACACATACAATAAAGTCACCGTCAAGTATACTACTGAAGAACAGAAAGAGATTTTGATGGCTTGGATGAATTTCCATGGCGTCGATTCCATTGTAGAATCTGAGGTATTAGATGCATACACCCAGAGTTGTCCCAACGAATTAATCCAAGACCTAATCAACAGTACTGGCCTACCTGAAGATCAGTTTTCGCTAGAAGTTGTGGAACAAAAAAACTGGAATGCTGAGTGGGAAGCCAACTTCAAACCAGTTGTCGTTGGGGATGTTTATATCCGAGCACCTTTTCACGAAGCCAAGCCAGGGATGACAGACTTGATCATAGCACCCAAAATGGCTTTTGGCACAGGACATCATGAGACGACATATATGATGATAAGAGAAATGGCTAAGCTATCGTTCCAAGATTCTACTGTTCTCGACTATGGATGTGGGACTGGTATATTAAGTGTATATGCTGCTATGCTTGGTGCAACAAAAGTTGATGGAAATGACATACAAAAAGAAGCTATAGAAAATTGCTGGGAACAAGTCGAGCTCAATCTGCTTGATAAAACGAAATTTGATTTTGTCGAAGGGTTAATAGAAGTGTTTAAAAATAATCTTTATGACTTCATCTTGGCCAATATTAATAGACATATCCTAATCCAAAAGGCTATGGAGCTAAAGGCTATGCTCAAGCCTGAAGGCAGATTATTGATGTCTGGTATTCTTATAAAGGATAGAAAACTGATACTTAAGACCTACGAAGACTCAGGGTTCCAACTGGCATCTGATCACGAGAAGGGAGAATGGTGTTATTTTGAGTTTACTCACTCTGGCTTGAGCTAAACGCCTGTAATGCTGTATATAGCTGTCCCATCGGCAATCCTAATATATTGGTGTAGCTGCCTATAATTGAGTTAATCTTGACATGGCCTATCCAGTCCTGTATTCCATAAGCGCCAGCTTTATCATAAGGTGCAAATTCATTAATGTACCACTTGATCTCCTCCTTTGTAAGCGTTGCAAAATGCACTTCACTTTTGACTGAAAATGATTGTAAGTTTTGGGTAGTCATCAAGCATACTCCTGTGTACACAAGGTGCTTAGATCCAGATAACTTACTCAAAGTATGAAAAGCATCCTTCTCTGTTTTGGGCTTTCCATAAACAACATCTTCGTACACCACGATAGTGTCAGCAGTAATTAAAAGTTCTTTGCTTGTCAATGTAGTTTTGTGGGCTGCTGCCTTAGCCTCTGCAATATGTTGCGCTATAAGTTCTACACTCAGATCTGGTGGGTATGATTCATCCGTCTCTATAACCCTTTGTTCAAAAACCAACCCAGACTTCTGTAGTATTTCTACCCGTCTTGGAGATTGAGATCCTAGAACTAAGTCGTAATCTAATTGTAATTGCATTTGATGATGATTATAAGTAAAAGTCCAAATATCATTATAGCCTTGCAGAGTTGACTGAGGCTTTTCCAATGAGCAGATTTACCAAGCAACTTAACTACAAGAAAAATCACTGGAGCATAAAGAAAAATGAACACAAATAAGTGTGTAAATAAGTTATCACTTGTAAATCGAAGACTGTAAAACTGCCATAATAATAGCGTCCCCATAAGAACAAACCCATAGAATCCTGCTATAGATTTTGCTCGTTCTATGCCATAAACAATAGGTAGCGTTCTGTACCCAGCTGCACTATCGCCCTCTAGGTCCTCTATATCTTTTGTGATTTCTCTGACCATACTTATTAAGAAAGTAAAAGCACTAAAAAATACAATAGATGAGGTCGTACTCTCTATATTTTTTACATTAAGCATATCGAGCTGATCTCGCTCAGCATATAACAAGATAAGTGGTACAGCCGCGGTAAACAGCGACACTATTACATTACCAATTAATACTTGTCGTTTCCATATTGCTGAATACATATATAGTAGAGCTACTGCTATCAGATAAATAAGTGACAGAGCAGGTTGTCCAAGAGCAAGAGCTAGAGCAAACGCTAGGATAAAGCCTAAAAAGAGTATGACAAAATAGAGATGTAAAAGAGACTTAGGGGAGAGCCTAGACTTATCATTGATCTTATCTGTCTCTTTATCGAAATAATCATTAATCAAATAACCACCCAGCGTTATAAGCACTGTCACAAAAGCAAACACATATATCTTAGGCGACTCAAGCTGATAGGCAGTAGACGAGATCCCTATGCGAGGAGGTATAATGAAAAGAAAATAGAAAATAAGCTGAGTTACAAATACCATCACCAAGTTAAGAGGTCGAAGGCTTCTTATAGCTTGTAACAAAACCAGCTTTGGCTTAAACAATTACTGATTGTCTCTCCACTCATAGACCCATTTGGCCTGAATGAGTTCTAGGTGGCCTTCATTGCAATCTTCTCTCTTTCCCTTAAAATTGGGTATTGACATAATCCAGTCTAAGAGATCTGTGAAACGAATTCGGTAAATTTTACTTTCATTGAATTCATCCCCAAATTTATCGTAGAGTCCTATTGCTATATCTTCGTGATCTGCCCAGTGTATAGGAAGATTTGTTAGTTCGTGTAAACTCATTTATACAGTGGTTTTTTTAGTGCTCGTGACCGATGATTTGTTCCTGATCAGGAATAATTACCTCTAGATCAGCCTTGGGATCTTCTATAATACATTGACAACCTAGTCGCGAATCAATTCTAGGATTGATGGCCCTATCTATGAAGTCTTCTTCTCTATCTGATATCTCTGGTAAGGTCTCCCCACCTTTCGTTACATATACGTGACAAGTAGAGCAGGCACATACACAGCCACAATTGTGATTGAGGTGTATGTCGTGATCCTCGGTTACATCTTGTATGGTCAGACCCACTTCTACGTTCTCTACGGTCTTGGAAGGAATCCTTTTGTCTTCAAACTTAAATACTATTCTTGCCATCTTATCTTATACAGTCATTAAGGAACACTCTAGTCTATTATTAGGTTCAATCTTATAACTGGATCATTTTATGAAATCATATTGTAAAATCCCCTAACTTCCCCTAATTAACGGACTTCATTAAAGACCTAATCTCTCAATGGCCGAAGATAACATATTACAGGAAAAGAAGAATTATAAGTACAAGAGCCTTAGTGTCTATGCCTCGACAGAGTGGCTAGCCAATAATCAGAAGAAGTATAGACAGGTATTTTCCTCTCTTGATTCTAGCTATATATATGCAGAACTAGCTTTCTACAACAAGCTTTTCGATGAGAAATCTTGGAATGTCAATATAGAACTAAAGTGCTATAATCTGAACAACAAAAAGCGTGTCTGTGACCTCAAATTCAACAAAAAGGTCAACAAAACCGATAGTCTGGTCTACGTCAGAGAGGGATGGGGAAACAAGAAAATTGGCTCATTCTGGAAGAAAGGCACCTATTATTGGGAGGCCTGGATAGAAGGAGAACGTGTAGGGACTAAGTACTTCTATATAGAGGACTATGGCAAAGAGCCTGCAGCTTTTTGGGATGAGAAGTTGGAAATCACCTCAATGAAGCTCTATGAAGGCAATTACGAGGATGTACATGAAACCCAACGGAACTATCTCAAGACCTTCTCCTCCGAAATAACACGATATATCTACGCTGAGATCATTTTTAACAAAAAAGAGCCTGATACAGCCTATAATCTGGAAATCTTTGTCAAATTCTACAATCAAGCGAGAGAACTCAAAGGCCAAATCGCTAAACTCGTCAAGATCAAAGGCGAAGCAGGACTGATGAAAACCTCGTTAGGATGGGGGAGCAATGTCAAGGGATCTTGGCGTAATGGAGAATACACTGCTGAAGTCGTGATTATGGAAAAGCTGGTCGCTGTTATTCCTTTCAATATCGATTACGATGAAGAAAAGGGTACGCCACCTCTGCAACTCTATAAAGGTGGTAAATCAGTGCTCCTACAGCCTGATATACAGCTCAATCAGAGCTTTGAAGAAATAGTCGATCGATTTAATTCTCTTATAGGCTTAGAATCAATAAAAAAGCAAATCCGTGATCACTCTCACTACATCAAATACTTACAGCTGAGGAAGGAGCGAGGGCTCAAAGAAGATGATGAGATCAATATCCATTCGGTTTTTACAGGTAATCCGGGGACTGGTAAGACGACTGTTGCGCAGATGATGGGTGCTATATACAAGAAGATGGGTCTCCTTGCCAAAGGTCACGTTCACGAAGTAGACAGAAGTGATCTTGTAGGGGAATATATCGGGCAGACTGCACCAAAAGTCAAGGCGGCAATAGAAAAAGCTAGAGGCGGCGTTCTCTTTATAGATGAAGCCTATGCTCTAGCAAGAGCCAACGATGATAGCAAAGATTTCGGAAGAGAAGCGGTTGAGATATTGGTCAAGGAGATGTCCAATAAAGGTGGTAACCTAGCCATCATTGTTGCTGGTTATCCTAAGGAAATGAAGCATTTTATCAATTCAAATCCCGGGCTGAAGTCACGATTTAAGCAATTCTTTGAGTTTCCCGATTACCTCCCGCAAGAGCTCATTCAAATTGCAGATTTTGCAGCACAGGATTACGGTGTGCATTTTTCCAAATATGGTAAAGAAAAACTGAATGAACTTATAGTCAATGCTTACAGGAATCGAGATGTCAATTTTGGAAATGCTCGATTTGTTTATGACCTAGTAGAAAAGGCTAAGATCAATTTAGGTCTCAGGGTTATGGCCAACGAGCAACCAGAAGAGCTGACAGACAAAGAGTTTAATCTAATGAAACTCGAAGATGTCACACATATAGAAATAGAGAAGAAAAAAACTAAGCCCAAGATTCCAGTTGATAAGGAGCTCTTGAAAATGTCTTTGCAAGAATTGGACAGTCTTATAGGTATAGAGAATATTAAGAAAGAGATTAAGGAATTAGTAGATGTAGTCAACTACCATCAGACGTCAGGAAAGGATGTATTGAATAATTTTTATCTCCATACAGTCTTCATAGGCAATCCGGGTACTGGTAAGACGACTGTAGCCAGAATCTTAACAAAGATTTACAAAGCCTTGGGGCTCCTAGAGCGCGGTCATATTATCGAGACAGATAGACAAGGACTCGTAGCCGGATATATCGGACAGACAGCTATAAAAACCAATGAGCGGATCAATGAAGCTTATGGAGGTGTATTGTTTGTCGATGAGGCCTATGCGCTGAGCAACTTTGGTGGTCTGCAGGGTGATTATGGTAATGAAGCAATACAGACAATTCTCAAGCGAATGGAAGATGATAGAGGTGAGTTCTTTGTATTTGCTGCGGGCTATCCTGACAATATGGAAGTCTTTCTAAAAGCCAACCCTGGGTTGAGATCAAGATTTGACAAAGTGCTGAAGTTTGATGATTACAGTCCACAAGAATTAATGTCTATTGCTGTTTCGATGATCAAACAAAATGGTTATCATATTTTGACCCCAGCTAAGGATTATCTATTTGAGCAACTAATAGAGCTGCATCAGACAAGGAATAAATATTTTGGCAATGCGAGAGAGGTAAGAAAAATAGTGCTGGATATAATTAAGAATCAAAACTTGCGGTTAGCTCAAGTGAATGGCCAAGCCAATGAGAATGATATTATCATAGATGACCTACAACAAATATCTGCACACAGTGACTCAGATATCTTTTCGTCTCGAGAAGGTATCGGCTTCAAGAGGTAAAGAAAATTAATATTAAAATCTAAGCTTAAGCTTACCCCAGAACTGTCTACCAAGGATGGGGTAGCCCAGCCATTCAGTTGCATAGTCTACTTCGGAATCTAAGTTGACTGTCTCATTATCTTGTAGCAAATTGACACCTCTTATCGAGATATCTATATGGTCATTGATTCTATACTTGATTCCTAGACCTACGTCTAGGTAAGTAGGTAAGACGACAAGATCTTGCACGGGCAGCATACCCACACTATTTACAGCGCTGTGTGTTCTTTCACCTATCAAATGTAAATCTTGACTAAAAGTTAATTTATTCTTTAGGAGCTTTTGCTCTCCAGTTAGAGACAAAGTTGAGTTTGGCTTATTAAACAAGTCTAAGCTATCTGTCAAGAATACATTATAGTTGTATTGTAGATTGAAATTTAAGTTGTCACTATTAGTCCAGCTAACTGAAGGAGATATTCTGAATTCATCTCTATCAACATATACTAAAGTATATCTACCAGATAGCGCAAGAGGTTGTGTAATAAAATCTTGCGCAATAGCAGAAGGATTAAAATCATTCTCATATGTACGATAAGCGATATTGAGTCCAAATGTAAAGTTAAGGTAATCAACACTCGGGTATAGATTGTAACTCCTAACATAGCTTGCTGAATAATCGGCAGCTGAACTTATCATATAAGGAACATCATCTACAAGATTGTACATCGAGTTTCTTCTGTACTCAGATTCCGTATAGATTCTGAGATCAAGAATAGAAACGACTCTATCCATAGAGAGATCTATTATCGGGAAGAAAAAAGAAGAAGCATCGTTGGTTATATACTCCAATCCAATTTTAGCATTTAAATTTTGACCTCTAAATCTAACATTGGGCTGTAGAATAAAATCTACAAAACTAGATGAGTCTAATGCTGATAGAGAATCACTAACCGCTGTACGAATTATGGATATAGGAAGCTCTGCTGTTACAGTTTCTGTAACTTGTTTCAATAAATTTAGATTTCCCGAGAGGACATTGTCTTTAAATTCATCCAACTTGTAAAAACCAGAATGATAGCCTGCGCCAAGCCGCACAGCAAATCCGTTGTCTTCAAAGACATTGTGATCAAAAGTGAAATCACCGCCTATTTTTCTAACATTCATATCAGTAGAGTCAGAGACGAGTACATTCCTAGTATTAAAACCATAATCGCCTTCCAGCCTAATTTTAGTCTGCTCACCTAAGTGGTAACCTAGGTATAAACTAGATTGTATATCTCGATAGGCACTATTGAATAAACCATTCGTTGTCTCTGATGTCTTTGTGCTTTCTGCAGAAAAATGATCTATCCTAAAACCCGCGTCTATCCAGTCTTCAATATAATAGTGATAAGCTGCTCCCGCGGGCAGAGTCTTATGTGCACCATAACCGCCATACACATAACCATTCAGTATTTTCTTTCTTACCGCAGTATTACCTTGAAAGCCAATAGGTCTAATTTCTGGATTAGGTCTTTCGAAGTCTATTATCTTTTCGCCTGTCAGATTATAGCTATAATTTAAAGGTGGCTTGGTCGTTTCTTCTCTTTGGAACGGTATTTCCTTCCTATTAGATTGTAGGATAGAAGCTTGATAGCGTTTGACGACTTCCACTTTTTCTGAAGCGATGCTTGTAGAATCTTGCTGTGCAGATACAACACAGGAAATTGCTAAAAACAATATGAGGTATATGTTGCGCATCTTAGTTTTGTTTAGGGTCTGTTTCTATAAACTCGAGAGTGCCGGATTCTTTGACTCTACTTTTGCTTTCTATTAATTTGTTAAGTTCCTCTAACTTTTGTTGAGCTTGTGTGTTGATCTCCACATTATCTTTAAAATTTTCTACCACGGACTCATAGGCTGCAGAAGAGTTTAGGTAATCAGATTTTTCTCTATAGATGTCTCCTATAAGAATTAAACTCCTCGCTACCCATACAGGATAATTAACTGCTCTCCGCGTCGTCTCAAAAGCTTGAGCTTCTGCATTTTCATATTGTTGTCTATCATAGAATATCTTTGATACAAGATAGCTCGATTCTGAAGCTTGATTATTCTTTACTAGTTTGCCGACTTCATTATAGGCTGGTATGGCTTTGTCTAGAAGACCTTGTTTCTGATAAGTTTTTCCTAAATAGAAATAGGCCGTTCCTTTACTATCGTCAGTAGCTTTCTTATTAGCTGTGAGTAGCGGAGCATATTTTAGTACCCCTGCATCATTCTTAGAAATAAAAGCACAATTAAGTGCAGCTTCCACATATTCTAAAGCGTTGTTACCACTCTTGGTAATATACTCATCGTAGTATTTATAGGCTTTGGGGAAGTCTTGCTCGTGATTGTAACTTATAAGTGCAGCCTTCTTAAGAGCGAAGTCGTAATACTCACTTCCCTTAGACTTGAGTACTTCTTCATAATTTTCTAGTCCTTTACCATAAGATTTGAGCAAGACATAAGATTCAGCTTCAAAGTAGTAGGCGTCGTCTATAAAGAAACCGTCTTTGTATTTCTTTTGATAAGAATCAAATAAGGTGATAGCCGTTTCATAGGTGCCATCTTTATAGGCTTCATACCCTGTCTTAAAAGCGATCGAGTCCTTAGTGATGTCTTCGTACTTAAATCCAATTTCGTTTTCTAGAAAACTAAAATAGGCATCGGGATTATTCAATTCATTAAGATATATTTCTTCGATGGCTACGAGTGCTTCTCTTTGGTCTTCATTATTCTCACTAGTTTTTAAGCCTTTCTCGTAAGCCAACAGGGCCGCTTCCATATCGCCTTGATTGTAACTGATTAAGCCTCTACGCATCCAAGCTTTAGGAGCATACTCCGACTTAGGGAAGAGCTCTGTTATAGACTCAAATACTTTGTAGGCTTCGTTATTTTTCTCGAGTTGAACGAATGATTCACCTATTTCAAAAAAAGCATCATCACGATAAGATGATTCTGGATAATCCTTAATCAACGTCTCCAAAGTAGTCAACTTGTCATATGGCCTGCCGTTAACACCATAGATGAGTGCCTTCTGATATGTTATGTAATCTGCATCGTCCGCTTCATTTTGAATCGCTAGATCGTAATACTTTAGTGCAGTCTCATAATTATTATCCACTAGTTCCAGATCAGCCAATCTTGTGACTGCATCATTAAATAGGGCCCCATCCTCAGCAGAAGGTGTGAAGTCACTAATCGAACTCTCTAAGTAATTTTTACTTTCTTCAAATCGCTCCGCTTTAATCGCTTGGTACGCTAGTAAGTAGTTACTTTGGAAACCATACTTTTTGTCACCTGATTCTAAGTACTTGTTAATATAATTGGCACTTTCAGAATAAGAACCCTCTTGATCCAAGAGATAACCAGTCCAAAAATTAGCTTGATTACTTAACTGCTGATTACTGGGTGTATCTGCTGCTGCCTTGAAATGTCTAAGTGCTGATTTCTCATCACCATTCTCTAGCAATTGTAGGCCATAATCGTAACTGAGATTTTGATAAGCCACAATAAGTTCTGGAGTTTTTTGTGGGAGATTCTCTATAGTTGTTAAGGCTACGGCGTGATCAGAAGACCTGACAAGAATATCAGAGAGGAGACGTTGTCCTTCTTGATAATAAAGATCAGATTGTTTTAGATCCGAAAGACCTGTTATCGCTGTTCTCTCTTCTCCTAGATCAGCGGCCAATTTGTAATAGAGAAAATTTGACTCAGATTGTATGTCTTCGTAATACGACAATTTGGAACTCTGTTTGAAGGCGGATCGAGCCTCTTGCTTGTTTCCATTACTTATTGATATCGATCCGAGTAGATAGTTAGCCATCTGACCTACCTCAGAATCTTGATGGGCCAACTGTTTGAGATAGCCGACAGATTTCATTTTGTCTCCGTGCTTGTAATGCAAGTATCCTAACTGATAGAATTCATTTTCAGTTAGTT
This sequence comes from uncultured Saprospiraceae bacterium, assembly GCA_937929835.1. Classification (GTDB taxonomy): domain Bacteria; phylum Bacteroidota; class Bacteroidia; order Chitinophagales; family Saprospiraceae; genus RFSX01. The sequence goes on from CALFUU010000052.1 coordinate 90,386, forward strand.
TTTGTGTTGCACCTGCGTAAACGTCGAGGTAGTTTAGAGCTTTTCGCTCATCACCTTTTGCCAAGTAGGAGAGCCCCAGCATTTTATTTATTTGTGCTTTGTTCTTGAGTCGTGGTTGGCTGAGCTTAGCTTCACAATACTGAATAACCTCATCGTAGCGCTCATCTTTAAAGTAGATTTGTGTGAGATAGTAAGGAATTAGTTCTTTGTATCGAGGCTCGTTTTCAACCTTCTCAAAGGATTTTACAGCTTCATCTATTTTGTCGAGATAATACTTATTGATGCCGGAGTAATAGTAACCATCTTTGGTATAGAGGCCTTGTCTACTGGTTACTTTGTCAAAATATTTATCGGAAGACTTGAAATCCTTATCGAGTAGTGTGATATAGCCGAGCTTGAAATTGACACTCTGGTCATTGTTCTCCTCTAAGTAGGTATGATCAATTTCTGAGTAAAATTTGCGGGCGAGCTTATAAGACTTCCTATCGAAGTATTTATTCCCTATGGAGAGTCGGATATCATTTTTCTCGGAGTCATCGTTTGTACGAGCAATCGATTCTAGTAACAGATCTATAGATCGTGTCTCATCTAGTTCAAAGGAGCTTCGGGAGTAGAGTAGAATCTCTTCATCCAAGGCTTCCATTTGGGAGGTTTCGGCTAGGACTATCCCAAATAGCCTTTCCTCAAAGTTTTCTGTAGCAGTGGGATAGAAATACTCCTGCGTGGTAATTGAAATACTCTCTTGTGCATTGACATAACTCATTGATAATGTGCTGATTATCAATAACAACAGCAATTTGGGGGTAATATGAAGCATATGCAGCGTTTTAGTCAATATCCAAATGCAAACATATTAATAAAAATTATGATATGAACGACCGATCTCAGCCAGCGGCTGAGAATAGACAGGGTAAATCCCTGTCTATAGAGAGTGAACCGATTCATCAGAATCGGCGCATAAGACAGCTGATAATATGACTTGGCATTTATGTAGAGGGAAATCGTAGAATCCTCGAGTTGGCAGGCTGAGAATAGACAGGGTAAATCCCTGTCTATAGGGAGTGAACCGATTCATCAGAATCGGCGGATTGGAAGAAGGTCTGAATTAGGATTTGTAGGATTTGAGGATTGCTAGGATTAATGGCTGAGCTCGATGGTGAGCAGGTTAGAGTATCAGATCAATTAAGTCCGTCTGTGGGGAGTGAACCGATTCATCAGAATCGGCGCATAAGAAGAAGGTCTGAATTAGGATTTTAGGATTGCTAGGATTAATGGCTGAGCTCTATGGCGAGCAGGGTAGAGTATCAGATCAATTAGGTCTGTCTGTGGGGAGTGACCTGTTTCATCAGAATCGGCGCATAGGAAGAAGGTCTGAATTAGGATTTGTAGGATTTGAGGATTGCTAGGATTAGTGGCTGAGCTTGATAGTGAGCAGGTGATATAGGTCGATAATAAGGAAGAATTTAATTCGATCAAGAGGGCGGGCAAGCGTCTCACAATCGCATTACCTTCTTTGTATAAACTCTGCCCTCAACCACTAGTTGCAGAATATAAAGTCCTGGGTCAAGCTCGTCCGTGTCAAGTACTACGGCATTAGTGCGCTGCATCACAACTCGGCTATTAATATCAAGTAATCTGAGTTGATAATTTTGCAGTTCAGTATCTATATGAATCTCAGAATCGAATGGATTAGGATAGATAGAAACTTCAACTGCTAACTCATCGTCAACACTGTCTGTAAAGTCGCAGCCAGGATGAGGTACATTGAAATTTCTTCTGTCATAACTCAAAGAGTCGTCTTTATAGCACACGAAGCCTCCATTGCAGCCATCAGCTGTTGTAAAAATGAAAAAGCCAGGGAACCCTTCTGATAAACTCCCTATGCCTTCCATAATAAGATGATAAGGCAAAACTTCATCTTCATCAATAGATAACAGGTGGAGTACCCGTCGATCCTGCCCACCGACAGATTCTGTAGAAACTTCCGCAACCTGCACTATAATACGGTACAAGGTAGTATCCGAGGAAGGTGACTGAAAACCAGATAACAAGCCTCGTCCTACAGGATCATAACTAACAATTGTATCACCTACTTGGGCGCCAAAATCGAATAGTAATAGAAAAGCTGTATCCTGTTGAAAATAGATTTTATCCTGATCTTGATATACTATTAAGCTATCTCCAGAATATCCAAAATTGGGTGAGCCTCCTGTAGAGCCATATGCTCTGACTATAGAACAATCTTTTCCATCAATAATGATTTCCTCATCTACTCTGTACTGAATATGATTGCCACTACAGATATTAGTTAATGGATCCAGATTAGACTTCTGTTCATAATTCCATACCGCATTGAGAGGAGCAAAAGTCTTCTGAGAATAACCGAAGATGGGAAGTAGTAAAAAAAGAAAAGCAAGTTGTTTCATCGATGATTTGTTTTGTTAACAAATTAAGTAAATGAAACAACTTGCTATTATATAAGCTTGTGCCGTCACGACATAAGCCAATAATCCTTATAGAATTTTATACTTTTTCGTGGTGGGCATTAAGTAATTTCAATGACCTCAAGTAATGGGTGTCAAAGCTGATCTTTCTTATTTGATTTAACTTGTAGTCATAAATATACTCCGCCTCATACTTGCCATTGGCTTTGAGGAAGTGTAGGCCTAAGACATTGTCCTTGATGTCTTCTACTTTTCCGATCTCTATAGATTCCTCCACTTTATCTTGAAATGCGAAAATGTCATAGCGCTTTTCGATCCACTTGAGCATCGACTCTACTTTACCAAATCTAAAACCAGTGAGTGCTGGCTTGTGTTTGTTAAGCTCTAAGACCAAGGCAACTTGCTTTTCCCACTTCTTAGATCGTCTCTTCTTGACAAATTCTTTTTTGAGTAGAGTATAACCATCAACCTGATAGTCTCCCTCTATTTCTTGAATCAGAATCCAGTCATCATTTTCCTTGATGACAACTCCCATCAACTCTTCATCCCAAGATTTAATTTTGTATGTTTCAACTAGCATCGTCATTATGATTTTTTGTAAGCTAAAATTGTTTTCTCTATAATATCACAGCAAGCGTGAATCTGCTCTTCTGTTATAACCAGTGGTGGTGCAAATCTTATGATATTGCCGTGTGTCGGCTTAGCCAATAGACCATTCTCTTTCATCGCTACGCATAGATTCCAAGCGGTCTTAGACTCCTCGCTGTCGTTTATAACTATGGCATTGAGCAGGCCTTTGCCCCTCACTAGATTAACCAAGTCTGACTTGTCTGCCAGCGCTTGCATCCGCTCTCTAAACACTCTTCCAAGCTTCTCTGCATTCTCTGCGAGCTTTTCATTTTGTACCACTTCTAGAGCCGCTATCGCAACCTTGCAAGCCAATGGATTACCACCAAATGTAGAACCGTGCTCACCAGGCTTTATGGTCAACATAATCTCATCATTGGCCAAGACTGCCGAAACAGGAAAGACACCTCCCGACAAGGCCTTGCCTAAGATAAGTATGTCTGGCTTCACCTCTGGATTATGCTGGCAAGAATAATCACAAGAGCAGTTGCCACAAGTCGCCAATAACTTTCCCGTACGAGCGATACCTGTCTGCACTTCATCTGCAATAAACAAGGCATTATACTTTTCGCAGAGTGCCTTAGCACCCGCTAGATATCCTTCTGCTGGCACTTTGACTCCAGCTTCTCCTTGTATGGGCTCTACAATAAAGCCAGCCACATTCGTATCCTGTAATGCCGTCTCTAAGGCATCGAGATCATCATAAGGGATGACTTCTATTCCAGGCATAAAGGGGCCAAATCCCTTAGTGCTATCTGGATCAACAGAGGCAGAAATTACTGCTAGTGTGCGGCCGTGAAAATTGCCTGAAGCAAATATAATCTTGGCTTTATAGTGTTCGACACCTTTAACTTTATAGGCCCATTTCCTAGCCAACTTAAGGGCTGTCTCTACAGCCTCTACACCAGAGTTAATGGGAAGGACTTTATCGTACTTAAAGAAATCTGTGACATACTTTTCATAAGGACCTAACTGGTCATTGTAAAAAGCTCTGGATGTCAGTGTCAAAGTTTCTGCTTGAGTCGTCAGAGCTTGTATAATGTGTGGGTGACAGTGTCCTTGGTTCACAGCGGAGTAGGCACTGAGAAAATCGTAATAGCGGTTACCCTCTGGATCCCATACATACACGCCTTCTCCTTTGGACAATACTACAGGAAGCGGATGATAATTGTGGGCACCATATTTATCTTCCATTTGCATCAATTCCTGAGATGACTTTGTTGCTAATTCTGACATATTTGATTATTTAGACTTAGAAATTTTCTTTAATTCTTTATGGATAGTAGTGATCTGATCATCGAGATCGGTGCTTCCATCATTCGTAATGACGAAATTAGCTAATGCTATCTTCTTTTTATCAGGTAGCTGTTGATTGATTCTTGACATCACTTGCTTTCGCGTACTTTTATCTCGGTTTAAAACACGCTTAATGCGTATTTCTAAGGGGGCTGTCACCAAGACAACCTTATCAAAAAAGGCATCTAAGCCATTTTCAAAGATAATCGCAGACTCTTCTAGGACATAAGCGGACTTCTGTCGTTTGGCCCATTGTGTAAAGTCGTCTTTGACTGCGGGATGCACTAGCGCATTTATAGATTGTAGAAGGGTACTATCCTTAAAGATGAGACTGGCTATAAAAGGCCTATTGAGACGGCCATTGGTGTGGTAGGCATTTCTACCCATAAGATCTCTTATAGCGTCCTTGAGCACTTTATCCCGATTCATCAAGCGCTTGGCTTCCTTATCCGCATAGTAGACAGGGATTCCCAGTTTCTGGAAATGGCGCGCCACAAACGACTTACCTGAGCCTATACCACCTGTTAAACCTACTTTAAGCAATTCAGTACTTTTGACAAAAATAGCACATTAGTATGGTCGTTACCACAGAACTGAGTCTCTATCCACTGACTAAGGATTACGAAGGCCCAATAATCGCTTTCATCAAGAAACTGAAGGAATCCATTGATATAGAGGTCTATACACATAGTATGAGTACATATGTGAAAGGGGAGAGTCAAGTGGTGTTTGCGGCAGTAGAGGCAGCCTTAGCCAGTTGCGATGGTACAGTTTCTTTGGTGATGAAGACCATCAATCGGGATTTGCCAGTGGAGGGTGGGTTCTTAGAATTTTAGAATAGTGGGTAATCTCAGCTTTTGAAGAACCTTAGAGTTTTGACTATCTTATTATCAGAAGAAATCTCCAAGAGGTATACACCAGTTTCTAGAGGCGGGAGTCTGTCATAAAAATATATCGTCTTCTCCTGAGGTAAGATGCCCTCTTTTAAGTTTGCGATATATATACCGTTTGGATCTAAGAGCTTTACGCTGTATGGTGAGCCAGATGGTAGTTCTATTTCTATGATAAAATCTTCTATAACTGGGTTTGGCCAAATACAGCTTTCCGCTTCTGTCATATCGATTGCGGTCTCCTCAGCGACAAAATTTGCTTGTATCGACATTTCGTCTGACATGTCAACCAAGATGGATGCTTTCGCAGAATTCAAATCACCAGACCAATGAGAAAATTTGTAGCCCGACATAGCCTGTGCTTCAAGCTTAAATGGTATAGACTCGAAATAATCCCCATTCCATTCAGAGTCCGTAATCAACAATCTATTATTAATCATTACTGATCCATACTCTGTTTCATCAATGCTTAGATGGAGAGTATGATAGTGAGGTATATCTAGTTCTGAGAGGATATGATTTTTAGCAAAAGGTGCTCTCAGGTTTGTATAATTGGTTATCCGCTGAATATGCGTGTCCCAATTCATTATATCACCTCCCCAACGAGAAAAGTGTTGAGGCATTTCCGCTTCAAGTAAGTCGGTAAGCGAGCCTAAGTGTTGATTGATATTTTCGGGTAAGAAACGGGAATTTATTTCATCAGCATACCTATTGACGAATAGAATTTTAAACTCCTCATTCTGTAGAAGTTTTCTTAAAAACAGCGTAGCGTGTGGAGGATTAGGCCAAGAAGGCCCGTCAGGTTCCAATGCAAATTTGAGGATATTATATTTATAACTTTCTTCGTTATATTGTGAGTACCCAAAATCTGTGTCGAACAGAATATACTCCCACTTTCTATCATTCGTATTCCAATATCTTCTGTTATTACCCGGCCAGTCAGTATTTCCAAAATAGATCTCTGCAATATTGTAGATTATAAAATTTTCCACATTTATCCGATCTGCAACTAAGTCATAGTTTGTTGGAATAGATAAATCCCTATCCTTAATAAATGTCCGCAACTCTATATAGTCGTTAGTAGATCCAGCCTTTGCTATTCCAAATCCTTCAAGAAGATTTATATCCTCGGAATCTACATCATACTTTGAAGCCAGAAAGTGTTCATTAATTTTTTCTCTTAAAAAATACATACCCCAATAGCGTCCATTAATATAAGTGGCAACAGGTTGATAAGCTTGCACTGCTAGTCCAGATCCTTCAAGTAAAGAAGTCATAAAGACATCTCGCATATTGCCTCTCAGAAAATCATTACCCGTATTCCTAAGGAGTACAGATTCAAATTTGGAATACTCACGCGAATCAAAAAACGGATAATCTAACTCACTTTGTCCATAAGTCTTTCTAGCAAAAATGGACAAAGATCGCTGATCTTGTGATCGACTCCATCCTCCAAATATTTTTACACCAGCACTAAATTCGTACAGAAGATTACCGTCAGAAGAGAAATACTCAAATCCAGCCGGAATTTCTAAATCCTTCCAAAAGTTTGCGCCGAAATGTGGTATTTCTGGCTCGTAAGAATCTCCATAACTATAGATTCCAGTTTCTTCGTCAAAGAAATCTAAAGAATCTACAATCATAGAAAGCATAGGTATATCATGCTCCGCATCCACAAAGTAGGTACGGGCACCCTCATAGGAACTTATGAAGTCTTCCCTAAATATTTTGGCCCGCAGTGTTGTATTGTCATGAATAACAATACCCGTTACATATTGAGCTGAATTGACTGTTGGTTCTGAACCATCTAATGTATATCTAATAACGTCATCAGGCTCAGCACCAGAAATAACTACCTCAGTCCCTCTGTCGACAAATCCAGACGTATGCGAAAATTCTGGCTGACCATCAACTATCCCTTTATAGGATAAAGTAGTATTGGGTTGTCGAGGTGTTGGTGACTTGAAATATCTAAGCATTCCATCTGGCTCTGCTACACCTATGGAGATATTTCTTCCAAGTGGGGTAGTAGCTAATCTGTCTACGATTTGACCCTCAGCGTTGTACAGCGTGAGGTTTTCTCCTTCACTAGATAATTTGAAATTGGTATGAGTTATTTGAGAGTCCAAACTCAATTCAGCTGGTGGAAGATCACCTATTAACTCCCGACGCTTAGTCTGCGCAGTTATGTAGGCTATGGCGCTTAGATCGGTAGACGATGAAGACAGATTATGCACCTGGATACAAAGCAAATTAGTTCCAGGGACAAGAAGTTCATCGTAGTTATTAAATTCATATCTAGTCGCTTGATTACCAGTGTACAATAAAGCTTCTCTATCGCTATCAGCTAAGGCATCAAACTCAAATGAACTAAGATTTGACTTTACTAGCTCGTGACCGTTTAGATATGCGGCAAAACCATCGTCATAATCGATATCAAAATAAAGTCTATCAATAAGATCTATATCTGTAACTTCAAACTTGGCTCTCATAAAAACTGAAGTCGTTCCAGCTGATAATATAGTTTGATCATCGCCATCACCGTATCCAAATCCTGATGGCCCAGTAGCCCAGCCTTCTGTATCGAAATCTAATAATATCCAATCTTGATCTACCGCTTCTTGTGGGACAATGTACTCAAAATCGTCTCCCTTCTTAACTAAGGAAGTAAAATAGGAAACACCCAAATCTTTGCCGGAAGCCCAGATAATTTGATACTGGTTTGGTTCTATCGTTATGTCACCGAGGGTCCATTTGTTGGGCTTTTCGTCGTCATCAGAGAGGGTCATACCATTGAGAGAAATGGTTTCTGTACCATAATTATAGAGTTCTATCCAGTCAGGGGTATCTCCTTCTTCGTCATACACATTAGAATTACTGGCTACAACTTCATTTATCCTGACATCTTGTGCTAGGCACAGATTGAAAAAAGGTGCAAGGAATAGAATAGTAATTTGAAGAAACTTGAAGTTGTATCTTGTCATAGTTGTATAGATATTAAATTTGGTCAGACCAAATAAAATTAATGATAATAAAACTATAAACTACTACAATAGATAAAAAGCCATAGTTGAATGGCGACATACGCATTCAATCTCTATTGAGACAGCTGCCAATTTTAGTCTTTAAGGCTTTGTCCTTTCATCGCCATACTGATATTATGATTCATTGCTCTCTCGGCTAGAGGCTCCGAGTATTCGTTAAGTACTGTGATCTTAGCGTAGATCACATCTTTGTCAGTTACATCCAGTACAGCTTTGAGGTCCGCCACTTGCCTAGACATCGTTGCGATTTCCTCTTCAGACAAGATTGCTTTGTTCTGCTTGATAAATTTCTCTGCGGAAAAAACAAGAGCTGAGCCTTCATTTTTGGCGTCGACGAGTGCCTTGGTTTCCATATCGACCTTTGCATTTTTGATAGAGTCGATAAGCATCTTGCCCATTTCTTCTTCAGAGATACCGTACTGAGATTTTATAGTTATCTCTGTTCGGGTTTGGGTTCTTTCTTCCTCTGCCTTGATTTTAATGATACCATCAGCGTCAATGACAAAATGGACCTTAATTTTTGGAATCCCTGCCGGCATAGGTGGGATGCCCTTTAGTATAAATTCTCCCAACTTTCTGTTATGTTCTACGAGATCTCGTTCTCCTTGAAAAACGGCTACCTTGAGATTGGCTTGCCCATCAACTGAAGTCGTATAGGACTTCGCTACCGAGGCAGGTACCTTAGAGTTACGTGGTATGACCGTATCCATCAACCCGCCCACAGTTTCTATCCCCAAAGACAATGGCGTTACATCTAATAACAAGAGATCACTTTGATTGCCAGCCAAGCTATCCGCTTGCAACGCAGCACCCATTGCAACGACTTCATCTGGATCTATTTCATTGTATATCTCCACATTAAAAAGTTGAGACAGTTTTTCTTTGACCAGAGGGATACGTGTACTACCGCCTACAAGGATAATTTTGTCTATATCTGTGCTGTCTAATTCTGCATCTCGTAGTGCAGCCTTTGTCTTAGCTAACGTCGTCTCTATAAGTGGAGATATTAGGGTATCAAAAATCTCTCTGTCCAAGGTGAAGTCTCCGCTAGCAAAACTATTGTTGGCACTCAGATGCTTCTTAGCTTGCTCTGCTTTTAGTCTAACTGATTGTGCCAGTGTCTTATCCTCGTCCATTGCAGAGACCGTCAGCCCTCTTTCTTCTAACCAGTGCTTGATGATAAGCTCATCCACATCATCTCCACCCAAGAAGGTATCTCCGTTGGTAGAGAGTACATCATAGACCCCATCCGATAGTTGTAAGATAGAGATATCAAATGTGCCCCCACCTAAGTCGTAGACAGCGATGGTTTCGTCTGTATCTTCTGATTGGTCTCCATATGCCAATGCAGCCGCAGTCGGCTCATTGATAATACGGAGGACCTCTAGTCCAGCCAATTTGCCTGCATCTCGCGTGGCTTGTCGCTGGGCATCATTAAAGTAAGCGGGCACAGTAATGACGGCCTTGTTTGCAGTGACTTTTAACTCAGACTCCACGCGTTGCTTGAGATGCTTGAGTATCTCAGCAGACAACTCTATAGGGCTGTAGAATTTGTCACCGACTTGTACCTTGACCAGTTGATCTTCGACATCGATAATTTTATAAGATAGTCGATTGCTGTAGTCTGAGAGATCTTGATAGGCTTTGCCCAAGAGACGCTTAACACTGTAGATCGTAGATTCTGGATGGGTCATCAATTTGTCTTTGGCGGCATCACCGACAATGAGATCTCCCGACTCAGAAAAATGCAGTACCGAGGGGACTAATGTAGACTGGCCAGTTCTATCCTTGACAAGGACAGGTCTACCGTCTTTGACATAACTGACTAGACTATTGGTAGTACCTAAGTCTATACCGAGGATAATTTCCTTGGCAGCGACTTCTCCCGACTTCATGTTTATTGATATCTTAGCCATACACGTTTTAACCAACAAGGACCTCATTCATATGTTCAACAACAAGGCATTATCCCTCTTTATCATTTTGGGTGGCTTTTTCATTGCCAATGCCTTAGTAGCAGAATTTATCGGTGTAAAGATATTCTCTTTAGAAAGAACCTTAGGATTTGAACCCCTTAAGCTGAGTCTGTTTGGAGAAAACGATCTTGGGTTCAATCTGACAGCAGGTGTATTGTTGTGGCCAGTCGTCTTTGTGATGACAGATATAATTAATGAATACTATGGTCGCCGTGGCATCAGGTTTCTTAGCTTTCTAGCAGTGGGCTTGATCATATATGCTTTTGTAATTGTATTCTTGGCTATCAATCTAAGCCCCAATGAGTGGTGGGATAGCGTTAGTGGCGTAGATAAGGCCCAGCCTAATCGATCTCTGACCAGTATGGACTTAGCCTTTAAGCGCATATTTGGACAAGGGCTCTGGATCATAGCAGGGTCTTTGGTCGCCTTTCTTGTGGGACAATTGCTTGATGTGGCTGTATTCCATAAGATAAGAAGATGGACAGGAGAGGGCAGAGTGTGGCTGAGGGCAACAGGCTCTACGCTCGTCAGTCAGTTCATAGATAGCTTTGTTGTGCTCTTTATTGCTTTCTATATCGGCGCTGATTGGAGCGCCGTGATGGTTGTATCTATCGGGACAGTAAACTATTTCTATAAGTTCATAATGGCCATAATCCTCACACCTGTCATATATTTGGCCCACCAATTAATAGACAGTTATCTAGGAGAAGAACTGTCTCATCAAATGAAAAACAAAGCGACTCTGTAAGATGCAAGGATTAACAGATACGGTATTAATGATAAGACCTAAGCAATTTGGGCCTAATGAAGAGACACTAAGCGACAACGCCTTCCAGAATAGGGCAGAGAAAGGAGAGATGTCCTCTATTGCCCAGTCTGCGATAGAGGAATTTGACAAAATGGTTATAGAACTAGAACGTCACGACATCAGGGTTATGGTTATCGAAGACAAGGAAGAACACTACACACCGGATGCTATATTTCCTAATAACTGGTTCTCTACCCACGGCACCAGTATTGCGACCTATCCTATGATGGCAGAGTCAAGAAGGGCGGAAAGAAGAGAAGACTTGATCACCCAGTTGGTAAAGGAGAGAGGGTATAAGAAGAGATATGGCTTCGAGTACCATGAAGAAGAGGAATTGTACCTCGAAGGCACAGGAAGTATGGTCTTAGATAGAGACAACAAGATTGCCTATGCCTGCCTCAGTCAAAGAACCAGCATCAAAGTGTTGGAGAAGTTTTCTGTACTCTATGGCTATCACAAGGTTGTATTCTCGGCCTTTGATGATCAAGGGGGTGCTGTCTACCATACCAATGTCTTGATGACAGTAGGAGACGCGTACATAATCATTTGCCTAGATTCCATAAAATCTGAAGAAGAGAAAGCCGAAGTGGTCAGAACCATCCAGAACAGTGGGAAAGAAATCATAGAGATCAGTCACGAACAGATGAATGCCTTTGCTGGAAATATGCTGCAAGTCAAGTCCAAGCTAGGTGAGAAATTTCTTGTTCTTTCTAAAACAGCCTATGATTCTCTGGATACGAGTCAAATTGACAAATTATCTAGTTACAATAAGCTCATCAAAGCTGCTATTCCAACGATAGAAAAATA
>CALFUU010000053.1 GCA_937929835.1 uncultured Saprospiraceae bacterium
CTTTCGATTGAAGCATTTACAACACCAGCCAATTGTAGAAACATATTCAGATTCGAAAATTTTATCGAGGCAGAAGATTTGACCGCTGTTATCTCGCCTATCGGAGAAGTGCCTTGTTCTGAACCCTCTACCTTTGCATACCAGATAGACAAGCCACAAGACCTTAAATATACTTATGACTGGGACTTCGGTAATGGAATGACAAGCAGTAACTATGATTCTGGTGAGGTGACCTATGAGTCCTTTGGTATTTATACTGTCACTCTGACTATAAGCTCTCCCTCAGGCTGTGTCGTAACCAATGAACTCAGTATACAAATCGGTCCTCCTGTTATAGACATCGTAGCACCAGACAGTCTTTGTATTGGTCAGGAGTTTACTGCATTTACCAATACACTGGCCAATAGATACGAGTGGACTTGGGGCGACACATTACAAAAGAGCTTGCAGGATGAAATTACTTCAGCATTCTATACGCCTGGTCTTAAACCGATTCTATTAGAAACATTTTTAGATGAAAACTGCAAGTCTGATACGACGATCAATATATTCATAGAGATTCCAGATTCAGACTTTACCATAGAACCAGCAGTCTTCTGTAGTGATACAACAGACAAGATTCTCACAGCGGCAGTAGGCTCACATAATATCTACTCGTGGAATGATTCTATTACTTCTAGCCCTACTTTTATGCTAGAAGGACTGGAGGCTGAAAGAGATTCATTTTACATACCTGTCTCAGATACCATCGTGACCACCTTAGAAGTTACTTCACAGTTAGGATGTACTTCTGAGACAGAAAAGATTTTTGTGAGTAGGCTTCCCGAAGCTTATTTCTTTCCAGACATCACTTGGGGATTTCTATCCGCTAATGTTACCTTCTCTGACTTTAGCCAATCTGAGGGCCGCATCGTCAGACGATCGTGGGACTATGGAGACGGCACGTCTGTGACTTTCCTAGATAGTACAGTTGTACATTCACATCAATATGATACTTGCGGTGTCTTTCCTGTCAATCTAGAGATCGAAGATGACAATGGTTGCATACAGTCTGCCGTCACAAGATTTATAACCATCGTCGGCTGTACCAATACCATATCTGGAAATGATACGCTACCAGAAGTGGAGGGAGACTCCTTGATGATCTTTAATATGGAAGATACCATATGTGTCGGAGATCGCCTCCTCTTAGCGACCTCTGCCCCTAATCCCGTGGATAGAAATATTTTCCTCAATGGCGAAAGACTTAACTATTGTTGGCGTTCGCCTCTTCATACGCATACATTTGATGAGCCGGGAGAGTTTGAAATGACTTTCAGCCTGGATTTGTTTGACATACAATTAAGTTCTGGTCGACTAGGGATTATAGAAGTGGAAGGTGCCAGTGCTCATCTAGATTATGAAATCACTTGCGATGACCCACAACTAGTCCAACTCTCTAGTCAGTCCAACAATGCTACAGACTTAGAATGGACGTACAACGGCGAAGTCATATCTACCGCAGAAGATTTCCAATTTGAAATACTAGAACCGGGCGTACATACAATTTTTCTTACTGCACAAAATACTCCTAGCGGTTGTCCTCCAGATACAACTAGTACTACGGTTTACATCCAAGAGCCTATCGCAGAATTTTCGATACCGGAAGCTGTCTGCGATTCTGTACCTATTATTCTAGACGCCACGGCTTCTGACAATGTCTTTGGGTCTTGCCATCAAGGATACAGGTGGGAATTTGAACATCAACGACCGAGAGTTACGGAAGAGCCCATCTTGGAGCACAACTTTACGCCGGGAGAGCAGGAGGTCACCCTCATCGTCCAAGACATCAATGGTTGCTCTGATACCACGAGCAATAGAATAACGGTGTACGGTATGGATCCAGATTTCATTATCGATTCTCTCGTCTGTCTACCCTACTCTAAGGAGATACAAAATGTATCTACTTCTGACACGACCATAGTGTCTTGGGATTGGAGTTTTGGTTCTAGTGATTTTATGCCTACACATACTTTTGTTGAAGAAGACATATCTGCTGAGACGATGGACTCTATCCAGGTCAGTTTACGCGTGGAAGATGCCTTTGGCTGTAGAGATACTCTGACAAAATTTGTGAGAACTTTTGAGCCACGATTTGGATTAGATCTCGTCGGTTCAAGAATACTGTGCGAGGGAGACGAAAGAAGATTCTTTGTATTTGACAGCATAGATGTGGCGCATCTATTTAATTTCCAATGGGACTTTTATGGCGTAGAAATAGTGGATAGCAGTGATACCCGACACACCTTCGAAGTAGATGGCACCTTACCCGTTACGCTTAGCTACGAGCAGATAGGAGGTGGATGTAAGGAAACCTTGGATACAACGATAATCGTATTTCCAGCTCCAGAGGTTTGCTTTAGTTCTGATATAGATACTCTAGACTTTATCTGTGCCCCTGCGCAAGTGGCCTTTATGCCCTGTACTATTGATGAGGACCTAAGTTATGAGTGGCAGTTGGGGGCAGATGATGCTTCTATACTTCCATCTCCTGTCAATGATTTTGGTGTAGGTACTCACGAAATACAGCTGGTTGTAACTGATAACAGAAGGTGTACAGATACCCTAACACAATTCATTACCCTGTCGGGATCATCAGGAGAAATTGTCTCAGATCGAGAAGTCATTTGCCTTGATGAATCGGTAACCTTTGACCTACAGGATACGATGAACATCGGTAGAATCATATGGGATTTTGGCGATGGCACGACCTTGGAAAACCAATCTCCTGTCACCCACATCTATGAGACCGACCTACAAGAGGACCTTACCTTTGTAAAGCTCATACTAGAATCGCTTGATGGCAATTGTACCACCATAGACTCCATACCAGTAGAGCTCAGCTCGGTAGAAGCCGACTTTATCAACTTGGATAGCCTCAATATCTGTGACGGTAGGATTCGATTGCAAAACAACTCAGTGGGTGCCAATCAATTTGAATGGCTACTCGATGATGGTTCTGTGATCACAGATGAAAACCCAATACTCGTTGGAGAACCTGGTTCACAATCCATTCAGCTTGTGGCTACCAATGATGTGACAGGGTGTACAGATGTTCTCGTCAGAGAAATCTTCATACCTGAACAGATAGACACAGACTTACTTTTCCCAAATCTATTTTCTCCAAATGATGATGGCAACAACGACTTCTTCGCTCCTGCCATCCCCGCAGACTTGGAAGAAGAAATAGAAATCGGTGTCTTCAGAATATACAATAGATGGGGACAGCTGGTCTATGACAATACCAGCCCAACTGGATGGAATGGAACATTTAACAACACAAATGCACCTCCTGAAGTCTATGCTTATTATATTGAGTTAATAATAGAAGGCTGTGACGGTGTTCAGAAAAAAGGAAACGTGACTCTGATAAGGTAGAACAAGTTATAGCACTTATCCAATTTCTGCGAAATGAATAAGGCACAATACGATACTCTAAGTCAGTACCTCTATGATATTGCACCCAGCATTCCACTCAACTGGGGTCAAGTCCAAAATGATAGGGACGATGGCTTGGTGAACATATTTAGTAAGGCCTCCTTAGACGAACTCAACAATAGCCTTACACAACTTCCTGCACACAAACAAAACTATCTCAGACGCAGATGGTTCCTATGGCAATGTTCTAAGTGCGACGAATATCTTTTTTATAACCAACCCAAAGTCCTTAAAAATCCCAACCCTAAGGATCAACAGTGGGATGTAGAATTGTTAGGGCACACGCTATTGAGATTTGACATCAAGAGCACTATCCTACCTAAAGCGTTCAGGTCAGACCACGGACACCTGCCACCGGCCCAAGATATCATTCGATTCTATTTTGATAGACAAAGTAGAGGTAGGCGGAACCATATACAGAATAGAATATTTCTTGTCCATCTCCCCAATGCAAAAACGAATAGCAATACCTTAAGGACAAAATTCAAAGCCAAACAAAAGGCCATAACAGAGTATATCTACGATCTGAGCCAAGGAGAGCTCCATATCCTGATAGAACACCAAAACTGTCTCCATGGCCTTATATATCTGAAAGAAAACAAAGAAGGATCCCTATCTTACAAGTACTGAGGAATCAAAAAAAACACCTTTGATACTATACGATATGGTATAGCATTGTATATTGATAGCTCAACAGTAATCAATATGAAATCACTATTTTTTGTCCTACTCACCAGCCTAGTTGCAATGACTGCAGCTGGCCAATCCAATGAACTCAACAAACTGATAGATCAATATCATACAACCCAAGCTGAAACAAATGCACAAAGAGCAAAAGCCTGGCCGAGTCTGTCTGCCACCGCACTGAAGGAAGCATTAGAATCGAAGAAAAAATTTAAGAAATCACTAGACTTACTTGATAGATCAAATCTGAAACAACAAGAGCTCATCAACTTAGAGCTGCTCCAACTCATCATCAATAATGAAATAGACAACCAAGTGTATGGTGCACAGCTATTTCCGCTCAACTCTGAGGGAGGATTTCTTACCTCTATGATCTACGAAATAGAATCAAAAAGACTTAACTCCGACGAGGCCATCGCTCAGTATAAGTCACTCCTTGAAGATACTCCGCAGTACATCGATAATCAAATTAGATTAATGAAGCAAGGGCTGGCAGAAGACAAAGTAATGCCGCACCTCATCGCTAACAACTGCCTGACCATTCTTAATCAACTTATCGATGATGACTTAAACTTTGTAAAAGCACCGCTCAATAACCAAGAATTATCCGACGATGCAACGATGGCTCTAGAGTCCATCATTGATACGAAAGTGCTACCTAGTATGGTACGGTTACAAAAGTTCTTTGAGCAAGAATATCTGACCAAAACAAAGAAAATTGTAGGCATAGGACAATGTACTGACGGAAAAAGTTACTACGAACAAAGAGTCCAGTATTTCACGACTTTAAATATGACTCCCCAAGAAGTGTTTGAAATTGGTAATCAAGAAGTAAAACGCATCAAAAAAGAAATGCTTGCTATCATTGCTTCACTAGACTATGATGGGAGTTTTTATGAATTTCTAAATTTTCTAAGGACTGATCCACAATTCTATGCCAAGACACCTCAAGAGTTGCTTAATCAAGCTGCCTGGCTGTCCATAAAGGCTCAGGAGATACTACCACG
Source organism: uncultured Saprospiraceae bacterium (assembly GCA_937929835.1). Classification (GTDB taxonomy): domain Bacteria; phylum Bacteroidota; class Bacteroidia; order Chitinophagales; family Saprospiraceae; genus RFSX01. The sequence continues at coordinate 5,169 of CALFUU010000053.1, forward strand.
CTACTTCACAATACTGCCGAGCCTTCCGCTTACAGTCAATCCTGTACCCGATGCTATAGCGCCTACTTATACATCGGGTAGGTATTCTGGAGGTTCCTTTGAGTCTAGGAAAGCCGGAGAGTACTGGGTCAATACCTACAACCTATCTGCTAGACCCACTTATGTGCTGCCCGCGCTGACACTGCACGAAGCTGTACCTGGTCATCATCTGCAAATTAGCTTGGCCAAAGAACTAGATCTGCCCGACTTTAGAAAGAATCAATACCTCAGTGCCTTTGGAGAAGGCTGGGGTCTCTATGCGGAATACCTTGGTAAAGAAGCAGGAATCTACACAACGCCTTATGAAGACTTTGGTAGACTAACTTATGAGATGTGGCGGGCTTGCAGACTAGTCGTCGATCCAGGCATCCATTATTATGGGTGGACAAGAGAGCAAGCCATACAGTTTATGAAAGAAAACACCGCTTTATCGATTCACGAAATCAATACAGAAATAGACAGATACATCGGCTGGCCAGGTCAGGCCGTCTCTTACAAAATCGGAGAACTCAAGATTAGAGAATTGAGACAGCGGGCGGAAAAAGAACTAGGAGATAAGTTTGACATCAGAGCTTTCCATGATCTCCTTATATCCAATGGTTCTATCCCATTGTCATCGCTGGAGAGGATAGTCGAAAGCTATATAGCCAAGCAAGAATAAATTATTCTTTAATCAAGCTGTATCGATATTTCAATAATTAATTTGTGCTTTTCTAATGAGCGACAGTAAGACAGTGAAAATTGTTACGTACCAAGAGAAGTACAAGGATTTCTATAAATCTCTTAATCAGGAATGGATTGATAAGTACTTCCATATGGAAGAAGAGGATATTCTGAAATTAAATAATCCTGAACAAATAATATCCGAAGGTGGTGCTATTCATTTTGCACTAAAGAATGCTGTACCCGTCGGAGTATGCTCCTTAGTCAAACTAAAAAACCACACCTACGATTATGAACTCTCTAAGATGGGAGTCACTGCTCGTCACCAAGGAAAAGGCATAGGACGACGGCTTGCACAATCTATGATAGAAGTGGCTAGGGTCAAAGGTGCTAAAACAATATTTTTAGAAAGCAATAGAATACTGACACCAGCACTTACCTTATACCGATCCTTAGGATTTAAGGAACTAGAGCAAACGTCTAGTGTATATAGTCGATCCGATATTCAGATGGTACTTAATTTATAATTTAGCAGAGACCTTACTGGCAAAATATATAGCTTATCAAGCTTTAGAGTAGTGAACACTACTCCAATAAAATTCTCTGATGTCGTATATGTATATGGCGTATAGTCGTATTTTTTTTCTTATCGCAATATTTTTGTGTAAATCTCACTTCTTATACATACATTTAGAACAATAATTAAAAATGAACAGACTTACTTACTTACTTACTGTTAATTCTTTTCTTGTCAGGCTGTGATCAAGCAGCTCCAGAAGCTGGTACAGGAGCTATATCCGATTCCTATCATACTTCAGATATATTCTTAGCAAAACTAGCTGAAGATTTGTCTAAAATTGCTCCAAATTCTAAGGTATCTCTAGTAGATAGAACAACACTGAGAGATGGAAACGATGAGGAAGAACTGCTTTGCTTACCACCAGAGTGCGAAGGCACCTCCAGTTTCCAAACTTACGAATGGATCTTTGGTTCTGTACAAGTACCAGGGTGTGAAGGCACATTTAATTGTGACCTGAGGTACACTTTTGATGTTACTAGATGCGATATTGGCACTATTCAAGAATTCTCATTTAGCAATTTTAGTCTGACTGTTGCATTAGACTGTTTCAGCGATGGAGCAGATGTATCTTGCATTCTAAGAGGGCTCAGAGACAGGGTCGTAGATGAGTTTATGGGTAATAACTCCATAAATATTCCATGTGATAGTTCCATATTAAGAATAGAATCCTCAGTGTACAAGTCGACTTGTAATGCCTATTGTGGCAATCAACTTGGAGATGTTATCCTTTGGAAACTAGTGGCGTGTGGAGAGACTTGTTGTATACAAAAAACCAAATGGTGTGATAATAATCCGATTGACCTAGGTTCAGTATCTTATGGGCCTGATTGTTCAGAGGATGCACCGACTCTAGATTGTAGAATTACTGGTCCATGCAGTGATGATTGCGCCAGCGGTGAATAACTGAGTTCCATTTATAAGCTAACCAAACAATATGTTAGAAAAGATAAAAACAATATCAATTGTTCTTTTAATCTACAACTCTCTATCAGGACAGAGTTTTCCGGAGTACACGCCTCTAGAATTTGCCAATATGGCGACGGAATGGGTCCACACTTGTTCCGACAGTACTATAGCTGGCTATCAGGATTGGGAATTCAAGACAGTAGTCAAATTTACAGGTACCAACCACATGGCTTACAGACCCATAGAAGAACGTAGACCGCTCCTCTATGATGACGACTTGATAAGCATCTCAGATATAATATGGGATGGAGATCATGGAGGAGCCTTGATCGAGCGCATAGACTTAGAAACTGGAGAACGCTTGTGGAAATCTACTTGGGATCTGAGAGACCTGCCACACAGAGAGGTGATTGTGGAATCCTATATAGAAGACGCTGAGCTGGTGCTGGCGACAGCAGAAGTATTTACACCTGACCACCATCTCATCCACGGGATACTAACCTTCGCTCATAGGAACGTAGCTGCTGGACTAAATATCAGACGTTATGCGCTCAACTCTGGAGACTTAATAGAACACATACAGACAGATACTCTGGCACAGGACTATCTTTTTATGAACATAAATGAGTCACGCAGAACAGTCGTAAAAAAATTGGAAGGTGACTTTTTTGGTGTATATAAATACTTTGATTATTCAAAACTTCAAATTGATACTATAAATTTTGAAGGCGTCAAAGTGAATCCGTCTGACACTATCCATAGTCTCATCAATCGTGATCCTGATAAAGTTTATGTGCTAAGCCATAAAAGTAAGTTTGCCATTACCGAGGATGGTATAGTCAAAATTGACTTATTAGCACCTTACTTTCAAGGAGATTCTACATCTATCACAACCTTAAGTTATTACAACAACGATAGAGAGTTACTGTGGTCACATAGATATGAATCTGTTGATACCACTCAAGACGCATTTATGACAATTATGTCTCAGAGTGATGATAAAGTATTTATTAGAACCCATAACATCAATGGGAATAAGGATTATGGTCTACTCGGTGTCACGAAAGATGGTATCGTCAACAACATTCAATTTCTAGATCATACTTCTACTCCATACCTAACAGAGATAGATGAAAGAGGTGAGGCCTTTTTGATGTTTAATGTCAACGGAACAATTGCAGATCGCAAAATACATATCTACAAGACAGATGAAAATTCTTTAATAAAGTATGATAGTCTTGAGCTAGTGCATGATACCATTATGACAGTATTAGCATCTGCGACACAATATGATGACAGTCATTATTTATTAGAATTTTTCCATGGCAAGACAGGACCATATCACAAAGAATGGATGAAAGTTGAAAGTTCAGAATTTATAAAAAAGACTACTTCAACAGATGATTATACAAGAGCTAAATTAGATAGGTTCACCATCTATCCCAATCCTGTCAAGAACACTATAACAATAGAAAATGCTAGGACAGGTTTGTTGGAGTTAAAAAACACCTCAGGGCAACTAATGTCACGGACCTATATAGAAGAAGAGGGAGACAGGTCTATAGACCTTAGCACCTATCCTCCAGGCATATATTTTATCACTTTACAGTCTAAGGGGAATCCTATCCAAACTTCAAAATTCGTAAAACTATGAGACTGATCGCACATTGTATCTCTTTATTATTACTGATATCATTAGGAGACAACAAGCTTATAGCTCAGGACACCTATACTGTGAGTTGGGGTATGGAAGAATACACCCCGCTTGAGGATTACTTTTCTATGTATGAGGTTGTCAATTTAGGTAGCGGTCTAGGAAGTGATTCAGAATTTTGCTTGGGCACTAATTATATACTTACTGAGATAGGCCTAAATTTTGATTTTCCTTTTTACGACCAAGTACTAACGAGAGCTACTCCGATACCTACTGGAAACATTATATTCGACCTATATAATTCTAGCAAACAGATTGCATTTTTTTTCGCTAGAGTGGAAGATGCCAACTGTCCAGATGGACCACTGTTGAGTGACTTCAGAGTACAACGCGGCATCAAGGATGGACTAAAATTCTGCGCCTTTGAAATGGTCGACGGTGTCCTGCAATCTGATGTTGTCCAAGGTACTGTCCTCCCTCACCACACCATTAATTTTCAAGTCTGGCTGTATGAAAATGGAACCATACAATTTCGCGCAGGTGACATTAATGTCGAGGGCTCTCCTAACTATGTGCCTGGGGTAGGCTTCATCAGAAGAGATAGCGTCCCCGAAGGTCCACATTTGGGAATACAAAGTTGGATCCAGTCTGATGAGTATTTTATATTAGGCAGTTTCGAGAATCCAGAAATCATTAATGAGTTTGATTTTGGCAACAGGATTTCTGGACTTCCAGAAAAAGGATGGACAGCCACCTGGACATATAACAACTTCACCAGTACAAAAGAGGCTGAAGACGAAGTGCCTTATGAACATCAGACACTAATTACAACAGGAATAGTTGAGGATAATCACGATCTGGAAAATTGGATTCTTGTTGACCTCAATGGCAATCCCTACTCTAGCGGTGGACCTTATGAAAGTATTGACCTGAGCAATGCACCAGCAGGTATGTATGTGCTCAGTTGGCAACAACAACGTCGTCGATTCAGTAGAAAAGTCATAAAACTTTAGATACTAAAAAGACTAGCCACTTAAAAATAGTAGGTGGCGAGTCTTTTATTGTTGTAAATCAGATAGAACTTAATTAGGAATGGATTGATAAGTACTTGCATATGGAAGCAGAGGATATTCTGAAATTAAATAATCCAGAACAAATAATATCTATCCGGGCGCTACCCTTTCTCAGGGATATGGCAAGAAGTACAAGAGTAGGTGCCTTGCCCTGACGAGTGCTCCGCATCCACGCCGAAAGCCATCTCCAAAAACAAGAACTTTCCCAGTGCCACCTTGAGGTATAGCTACTAAGTCCTTTTAATCTGGTATGAGATAATAGTCCATCTCCCCCGTCGGTGCAGTCTTCGATAGCACATTGCCCAAGTCATAGTCTAAACCAGCGACTATGTCCGGCTGACCCCTTTTCCAACTACAGATCAATAGCTGTAATTTTTAATGATTTATTATAGGCACATTTAAAAAGCAGTTATTAGATGTTATACTTAGGAGGCAGGAAGATTCGATTTGTACCCACTTGAAAGGAGGAATTGTAAAAATAGTGTCATTAAATGAAGATTTGATCCCAACAATTAGGACCTATTTATGTCAAACTATGTCCTTCCTTGAGACTATTCCAGCAATAGAATAACGAAAAAGTCAAAAGTGTGATATATGTCGCCGAACAAAAGAGAATAATCATACAACTTGACTATTCTGAACCAGTTCTAATCAAAATCTGTATACTGGTGTTATAACTTATGAGAGCGGTATTACTCAAACCAACAAGGTTGATATTCAGCATTAGTCTTTATATTAACGGCCTTTTTTGATATAGTAGATAGTAAACAGTGAAAAGAAGAATATGATTGTCAAAAAAATAGGCTTACTCCTCTTAATCCTGAACACGATTTGTAACGGAATGCAAAGTCAGTCTTACACAGGACAATTGGTCGATGAGGAAAATCATCCCATATCATTTGCCCTGATATATAGTGGTGAAAACAACCATACCCATAGCAATGAGACAGGAAGATTCACGATTAATGAAGTAAACAAAGGGGATACTCTGTATATCACACACCTATCCTATATGACTAAGAGACATATAGTCGGAGATATAGATCAGATAGCTGAGATATCCTTGCAATCCGCAAATGTCTCCATAGACGGAATTGTAATCTCCAATGCAAAATCGGCAGCTGACATACTATCTGAACTGGATATCAATATAAGGCCCGTCAATTCCTCACAAGAAGTACTGACGCAAGTGCCCGGTCTCATCATAGGCCAGCACGCCGGAGGTGGTAAGGCCGAGCAAATTTTTCTGAGGGGTTTTGACATTGACCACGGGACGGATATAGCCATATCAGTAGATGGCCTACCGGTCAATATGGTATCACATGCACACGGGCAAGGTTATGCAGATCTGCATTTTCTAATACCAGAAACTATCAGGGATTTTGATTTTGGCCTAGGACCTTATTATGGGCAGAAAGGAAACTTCAATACAGCAGGCTATGTAGATTTTACAACCAAGAAAAAAGTAAACGAGCAGCTGTTAAAACTAGAGTTTGGTCAATTTAACTCAAGAAGACTCCTATCGGTACTCAACCTGCTAGACAAGGGAAACAGCAGTGCCTATATCGCTACAGAATACCTAGCAGGTGATGGGCCTTTTGAGAGTCCACAGAATTTCACTCGGATAAATGTATTTGGAAAACTACTCAAAAGCTATGACAACAACAGTAGTCTAGAATTGTCGTTATCCCACTTTGATAGTGAATGGGATGCGTCAGGGCAGATACCACAGAGGGCTGTAGATAGCGGGCTGATCACTAGATTTGGTGCCATAGATGATACCGAGGGAGGGTTTACCTCTAGATCCAATGCCAATCTCAATTTTATAAAACCCATAAATAGTAAATCCATTATAAAAAACAGATTGTACTATTCCAATTACAATTTTGAGCTATTCTCCAATTTTACTTTCTTTTTGGAAGATCCAGAAAATGGAGATCAGATTGTACAAAGGGAAAATAGAAACTTATTTGGCTTTAATAGTGACTACTCTAGAACAGACATTAAAAACAACTTTACTATAAATACAAAAGTGGGCACCCATCTGAGAGTAGACAACAGCAACAACAATCAACTGGCACGTACGGCTAACAGAACACAAATACTAGAAGACATACAGAATGGAGATGTGATGGAATATAACTGGGGCAGTTACGTGGAGTCAGAATTAGAGGTAGGCCTATTGGCCTTTAGCGCAGCACTCAGATATGATTTTTTTGATTACCGCTATCTCAATAAACTCAGAGGACAAGAAGGCAGAACACAGACGTCAAAAAACATCTTAAGCCCCAAGCTGAGGTTAAGCTATAAAGCACATCGCAGTCTGCAGATATATGCTAAAGCTGGCAAGGGCTTTCATACAAATGATACTAGAGCCTTACTCAATGACCCTGACCTAGAAACCATTCCAGCTGCTTATGGTGCTGACTTGGGCATAGTCTGGAAGCCGCACGCTACCCTCTTTATAAATGCGGCCTATTGGTATTTATTTTTAGAACAGGAATTTGTCTATGTCGGGGATGCGGGTATAGTAGAGCCCAGTGGCGAAAGCTTGAGACGTGGCTATGACTTATCATTGCGATACCAACCTATAGAATGGATTAACTTCAATGCTGACATCAACTATACGATAGCCAGATCGCTCAACACCCCTAGTGAAGAGCGCTTTATACCCCTAGCGCCAGATTTTACAGTTAAGACAGGTATTACAATCAAGTCTCCGTCTGGCATTAGTGGAGGTCTCGACATAAGACATATTGACGATAGGCCAGCCACAGAAGAAAATGCCATCGTCGCACCAGGATATACCGTCGTAGATATGAATGTTTCCTATAGTTTCTCTAAATTGACCCTGGGGATACAAATTCAAAACCTACTCAATACGGAGTGGAATGAGACACAGTTTGCAACAGAATCACGATTAGCAGACGAAGTTGATAGTGTAACAGAAATACACTTTACACCTGGTGTCCCCTTTTATACAAGAGGAAGTATTAGTTATACTTTTTAACAAGACATCCGAGTTTATAACTTAGCGTATTACGAACAGATTATAACAGAAATAATGGAGCATTACATTAATATCATCATCGACGGCTATAAAGGTTATGCCAGTTATCTATGGTACGAAATAACCCACCCCTCTCTGAAAAACTACTTCTATTGGTTGATCGCTGTATCGCTTTTCTTTTTTGTATTGGAAGTTGTCATCCCGTGGAGGAAAAAACAAGCCATCCTGAGAAAGGACTTTTGGTTAGATGCCTTCTATATGTTCTTCAATTTCTTCATCTTCTCATTGATTATATACAATGCGGCTTCAGACCTATTTGTCAATTTATTTAATGATGGGATTAAGATAGTCACCAACGGCTTTGACCTGCAAGCTATGAATCCTATGCAGACTTGGCCTATCTGGTTGGTCCTGATAACTGGCTTTGTGGTCCGGGACTTTGTGCAGTGGCTCGTGCATAGGTTGTTACACAAATCAGATTGGTTGTGGCAGTTTCATCAAGTCCACCATTCCGTAGAAGAGATGGGATTTGCTGCCCACCTGAGATATCATTGGATGGAGAACATTGTGTACAGAACCTTGGAATATATACCCCTAGCCTTACTGGGCATTGGTCTTCACGATTTTTTCATTATACACATCTTTACCTTAGCCTGGGGTCATTATAATCACTCCAATATATCTATCAGCCACAAGTATACTGGTGCTCTGGTTATGAGCCTTATAGGGCTTATCATCAGCAATAACTTACTAGGATTTAATCTCTTCGCGTCACCTTCACTGACCAGTGTCCTTATGACAACGGCAGGATTTGGACTTGCTGGATTTATCCTTATGGGTCCAATAATGAAGTATATCTTTAACAGTCCTGAAATGCACATCTGGCACCACTCCTACGAGTTACCTGAAGAAAGGCGTTACGGTGTCAATTTTGCGCTGACTCTATCTGTCTGGGACTATATTTTTGGTACCGCGTACATACCCCACAATGGCAAGGACATCAAGCTGGGTTTCCCTGGCGTGGAACAATTCCCTTCAACTTTCCCTAAGCAGATGTTGCTCGGCCTCTCTCCAAAAGACTTCAGTGCTTCCGACTTCGATAGAATAGATAAATAAAAAACTTAGGAGAGGCACATTAGAATAGTCATTGTGAGTTGATGAGGTAGGTAGGTCGTAAAAGTCAAATAACCAATGGTAGCCAAATTAAGCACTGCTGCAAACTATATCTCGCTGTATACTTGCTTAAAGCTCGCTTCTATTTTTGTTTTCTCTTCTTCGGAGATCTCATCGAAGAACTTATGATACTTTACAGACTTTAGAGATTCCAGAAGAAGCGCTTACGGAGGTTGTCGTCAATGCTGTGGTCCATCGAGATTACAATATCAAGGGAGCCAATATAAAAGTAGAAGTCTTTAGCGACAGAGTGGAAGGATCTAGCCCAGGCGGATTGCCATCGGGTATGTTCCTAGAGGATTTGGGTAAGAAGAGCCTAGCTCGTAATGCCATAGTAGCTGATGTGCTCTCTCGGACGCCATATATGGAGAAGCTAGGTACTGGTAGCAACAGAATAGCAGATGCCTTAAAAGAGGCGAATCTTGATATGGCTGAGTACGAATCATCAGGGTTCTTCACAGTGATAATTCAACGTACCCCCTATGTTACCCCCTATGTTACCCCCATGTAGAGCAGTTACTTAAGGCTATGGATGGAGAACTGAGTAGAGCTGATATTATGGAAAAAATGCAGCTATCCGATAGGAAGAACTTCAGAGAAAAACATTTGCAACCTGCTGTAAGTCAAGGATTTATAGAAACGACTATTCCTGAAAAGCCTAAAAGTGTCAAGCAGCAATATAGACTTACGCCATCAGGCAAAAAACTGAAAGATGAACTTAGTAAATAGTCAGGTGCACAGCCTGACCCCTCATGTCACCCCCTAGTTTCTTCAATGGATTGTTCAATAGGTCATTCAATGGATTGTTCAATGGGTCATTCAATGGATTGTTCAATGGATTGTTCAATGGGTCATTCAATGGATTGTTCAATGGGTCATGACCCATTGAGAAAGAATTTGAGGATAATCAGCCAACTGTAACACAATCAGACATAGACTGTTGTAATGTCATGACCCATTGAGAAAGAATTTGAGGATAATCAGACTATTAAGATCATCTCCCTTATAGATGGGATTAATGAGAATGCGGAGGTGGGATAGTGGCGTGCACATTACTGAATATCCATTCAGTCTATTAAGTACTCCTGAGAAACCGATAAATGTTTTGTTCACTGAATCAGCATACCAGTTTATATTTTACCATGAACTAGCACATCCTATCCAGAATCAGTTGTCTTCAACCAAACTAAATTATGAATATAGTATTAGGCTTAAACCTTATGAACTAAAAGACCATGTCAAGGAATTTGATGCAGATAGATTTGCTGCTATTAGACTAGGTCAACATGTTGTGAAAAACGCTAGTAGATACCCGAATGGCAGAAATTTAAAGGAGTATCTTTTAGGGCTTTGTATTATTGCTACGTCTAGCATATGTATGTACTTCCTTAGTAGAATGGTCACCCCCAAATATCATCAAGAATTATATCTGCACCCTAATAATGCTTTACGCATTTTACAAGTTTTTGGATACGATAATAAACTATGTACAAGTGAAATCGAAAGGAACTGGTTTAGTAGAGTTGACGGTACAGGATATGAGTCTGTGCAAGGAATTAAGCCTAAAAAGTTTGATGATTCTTGATGATAAAATATTCAACAATCAAAATTTCCAAAACTTTACTTTAGTTTCAACCTTGTACGATACTGATATATTTGATTATTCTAATCAGCTATTGAAATTTATGGCTAAGGACACAAATTCAGCATATTACAAATTTAATATGCTCGCTTTTGGTAATAGATTGTCTAAGGATTAAACCTTTTTGAAGAGTTTAAATATATGTAGCGAGCATTAAAATGACCTTTTCGCTTTGTGAATTCTGTAGTGTGCTTTTTTGGCTTGGACAATAAAGTGCTTCATTTAATCTATTCTAGTGCTTCATAATCATTATTTTCCTGCTTGAATAGACTTTAGTACTAATTTTGAACTGGTAACTGTATATGATAACAGGAGAGATAAGGTCTCAAGTAGACGGAATATGGGATGCATTTGCAGCAGGAGGCGTAGTAAATCCATTGACAGTTATAGAGCAGATGACCTATCTTATATTCCTCAAGAGGTTAGATAGGCAACAACAAGTAAAGGAAAAGAAGGCCAATCTAGCAGGTATACCCCTAGGTAAGGTGGCTTATTCTAAGAAAGAGTCCATATTTAGATGGGGTAACTTTAAGAACAAAGACCCTGAAACCTTATTTGAGCTTTTTACCAAGCCACAAGAGAAGATTAAGAATCTTACTGTATTTGAGCATATGAAGAGTATAGGCTCAGAGAATGGGGTTTTCTCTAAGTATATGAAGGGAGCCACCTTTATGATACCTACAGCAAGATTGCTTGACCAAGTGGTCCAACTCATCGATAAAATCAATATGGATGAGAAAGATACCAAGGGTGACCTCTATGAGTATCTGCTATCCAAGATCGCCTCAGCAGGTAGAGCAGGTCAGTTCAGAACGCCTAGGCACATTATAAGTATGATGGTGGAGATGATGCAGCCCAATAAGGAAGATGTCATCTGTGACCCAGCAGCAGGTACATCTGGGTTTCTTATAGGTTGTGGCAAGTACATACAAGAGCAGCACAAAGACTGGTTTATGGATAAGAAGTTCCGTAGCCACTTTAATGATGGGATGTTTAATGGGATAGAATTTGACCCTACGATGCTGCGCATAGGGGCTATGAACTTACAACTGCATGGAATAGACCAGCCTAAGCTCAGAGACACTGATGCGCTAAGTGAGGTCAATGCTGACATTAGAGATGAGTATACTCTCATACTTGCCAATCCACCATTTAAGGGTACTCTAGACTCTGATAGTGTGGAGAAGTCGTTAACTCAAGTATGTAAGACAAAGAAGACAGAGCTGCTTTTTCTGGCACTTATGCTGAGAATGCTCACCACAGGGGGAAGATGTGCTGTTATCGTACCCGATGGTGTCCTATTTGGTGGTAGTAATGCGCATAAGGCCATCAGAAAGGAGATAGTCGAGAATCATAAGCTAGATGCTGTGATCGATTTACCTTCTGGAGTATTTAAGCCTTATGCAGGAGTGAGTACAGCTATTTTGATGTTCACTAAGACAGGTACAGGAGGTACAGATAAGGTATGGTTCTATGGTATGAAGGCAGATGGACGTAGTCTTGACGATAAGCGTAACGAAATAAAAGAAAATGACATACCTGACATACTCAAAAGATGGTCGAATAGAAAGAAAGAGTCAAAACGAAATAGAACAGACCAAAGCTTTATGGTGCCTGTGTCAGAAATCAGTGAAAATGATTACGACCTGAGCATCAATCGCTACAAAGAAATAGTCTATGAGGAATTAGAATATGACTCCCCATCAAAGATTATAGAGGATATCGAATCTCTAGATAAGGAACGTAAGTCAGCTCTTGCTCAACTCAAGAAAATGCTACGCTAAATTGACCAAAGCTGAAGTATACCAATTGATTGCTGTAGGAGAAGGATTACATCTGGACCTTAAGCGAAGTATGGATAGTAAGCACGCTAAAACTATGGTTTCGTTTGCTAATACCAAAGGTGGTAAATTGGTCCTAGGGGTAGAAGACGATGGCACTGTTAATGGGCATAATCTATCAAACGCCAATCAAGCAAGCATAGAACAAGTTGCTAGAAATTGTGACCCACCAGTATTCATAGAGCTGGAATCTGTTGATATGGATGACGGTCTTAAGGTGACGGTAATTTCTGTTCCAAAATCTACAAACCCTCCCCATCGATGTACACAAGGATATTTTCTTAGAGTAGGCTCAGAATCCATCAAGATGAGCACTGAGCAGCTTACGGCCTATCTCAATGTGCACGGTAAGTTAGGTTTTGATGAGAGGGTTCGCCCTGAGTATCAATGGAAACAGGTATACAGTGATGCTAAAATAGCTTTGTATAAATCATTCTTATCACAAGAGGCTCAAGCTCTAGGCGATGACATAGTGCTCGGCAACTTAGGTCTTGTCAATAATACGCATCCTACTAATGCAGGTCTTATATTCCTCTCTAATGAGGCTGTGGTCCAAGTACCTCAATTTAGAGTTAGATGTGTGGCTTACAATGGAGCTGATACTGGTAGTGATATCCTTGACCAAAAAGACTTTGGGGAAGACCTCATACAAGTCATAGAGGATAGTGTTGGGTTCATTAAGAGACATCTTAATACAGCTATTAAGGTAGTCGGACTGAAATCAGAGACAACGCTTGAGATACCAGAAGAAGCCCTTCGAGAGGTCGTGGTCAATGCTGTTGTACACAGAGATTACAATATCAAAGGTGCCAATATCAAAGTGGAAGTCTTTGCCAATAGAGTAGAAATATCGAGTCCAGGCAGCTTACCTTCAGGTATGGAAGAAAAGGAATTAGGTAAGAGAAGTCTAGCTCGTAATGCAGATATTGCCAACGTCCTATCACGTACACCATATATGGAAAAGCTTGGCACTGGTATCACAAGAATAGGCTCGGCTATGAGAAAGGCCAATCTTGCCAAAGCTGAATATCAAGTAACTACGGGCTTTTTTACTGTAGTCCTTAAACGTCCAAACCAAACCTCTACCCCCGAAGCTGCCGAAATTACCCCCCAAGTTAAAGCCTTGCTGAAGTCGATGGATGATGAGATGAGTAGAGCTGAAATAATGCAATTGTTAGAGCTTAGCGACTCTAAGTATGTCAGGGAAAGCTATATACAACCAGCTCTTAATCAGGGTTTTATAGCTATGACTCTCCCTGATACGCCACAGAGTAAGCATCAGAAGTTTAAGCTTACGGATATAGGTCTATCACTCAAGAAAAACCTCAAATGACAAGTATTCCATCAGAACACCACCCCCGAAGTTACCCCCGATATTACCCCCGAAGTTTGGGGAGTATATGGGAGACTCTGTCAGCTAACTTTATAAATCAGAATTGAAGATGAATTGGGAAATAGTCGAATTAGGAGATGTTTTAAAGTATGAACAGCCTACTAAATATTTGGTAGATAGTACCGATTATGATGATAGTTATGCAACACCAGTTCTAACAGCTGGAAAGACTTTCTTGCTTGGGTATACAAATGAGACGAATGGAATCTTTGATAAGGGTGCGACAATAATATTTGATGACTTTACTACTGCGTTTAAATATGTAGATTTCCCCTTCAAGGTTAAGTCATCAGCAATGAAAATTTTGCAAGCTGATACTCAAAAGGCAGATATTCGATTTCTTTATTATAGAATGCTAAAAACAGGGATAGATACTACTTTGCATAAAAGGTATTGGATTTCTAAATACTCAAAAATTAAAATCCCCCTCCCCCCATTACCCATCCAAAAAAAGATAGCAGCTATACTCGATGCTGCCGACAACTACAGACAAAAAACAAAAGCCCTCATAGACAAATACGACCAACTGACTCAGAGCATTTTTCTGGATATGTTTGGGGACCCTGTTAAGAATGAGAAGGGATGGGAGGTTGGAGTTACAATTGATGGAGCAAAATCCATTGTCCCAACAAGAGATAAACCCAAGAGTTTTACTGGTGATACGCCTTGGATTAGAACAGAGGATTTGGTGCACCTTGGATGTACTAGTCGGTCAAAAAAGAATATTGGTCTTAGTGATTCTGAGATTGAAGCTGCAAGATGTAGAGTGATTCCTAAAAATAGTGTTGTTATGACTTGTGTGGGAGACTTAGGAGTTGTTTCATTGATGAATAATAATATAATTATGAATCAACAACTTCACGCTTTCGTTTGTGATGAAGAGATTCTAAATCCTCATTTTTTGATGTATGCCCTTTCTTTCCAAAAATCCTATTACTACAAGATGGCTTCAAACACAACCGTTCCTTATCTTAATAAGACAAAATGTAATAATACTCCTATGATATTTCCACCACTAAGAAGGCAACTTGAATTTGCTAAATTAATGATGAAAATTCTGAGTGAAAAAAAATCTGTTAATGAATCTAATTTGAAATCAGAGGACCTATTTCAATCACTACTCCAAAAAGCCTTCAAAGGAGAATTAGTAAGCTAAAATTGTAGACCATGAGTATAGTACATATAGCATTAGTTTTGGTAGTAATAGGTGTAGTCTTCATTCTGTACAATTCTAATAGGAAAAAGAAAAGTACAGCCTTACTTGAAAAAATGCACAGGTCTGATTTTTCTGATATGGTTAAATTGGGTGATTTGTTAATCGGTCTAAGAAAAGATGGAGCTATAAAATATGAAGTAAAAGCTGACAAAAGTAGATTGAGTTATAGTCTCTTGGATGAATATGGATGGATTACCGCAAAGTACTTCAGAACCAACAAAGGGTCATATGTAGTCAGTATGAATGCTTCACCAAAGGTAGGTAAGGCAGTGGGTGTTAGAACAGAATTTAGCAATAAGGGTGAAGTAGAACAAAGAATAAAAATTTTAGTCGATAGATGGAATAATAATTTGGACCATAAGTACAGAAAAGATTCAGATTTTTATAAGCGTTGTGTAGCCCTAATAAGAGGAGTGAATGATGATGATAGAGAAAAGTTGATGTGGAAATAATATTTTAGATATGAGTAATTTCAACTTCCTCAAGCAACACTATCCTAACCTCTACCAAATTATGGTGAAGGCAGAGAGTCGTGTCTTCACAGAACCGAAGACAGCAGCAGTTTCTTGTCGATTGGCTTTAGAAGAGACTGTCAATCTCATCTACCATGAAGAAAGGTTTGAGTTTCCCAATTATGATAGCTCACTCAATAATTTAATGCGTGAGCACGACTTTAAGCATTTGATACCTGAAAGTATCTATACAGGCATTCAGTTCTATACGCGTAAAATAGGCAATGATGGGGCACATTATGGGAAAACTGTAAAAGGAAAAGATGCCCTTGTCAGCATACGATACTTATTTGATTTTCTTAAGTGGTTTGCTAACTACTATGCCCCAACTCAACCTGAGCTTCCAGAAGCGTTTGACAAGTCTGTCATACCTAAAGTAGGTTCAGAGAACGACTTGCAGCGTAAGCTTAAGGTACAAGAACTAGAAAGGCAAGAGGAAAGAGCTGCATTAGAACAAAAGATAGCTGAGTTACAATTAGCTTACAAACAAGAGCAAGAAAAGGCACTGCTTTCTAGTGCAGCCTTTGACAGTTATAAATCAAAGCAAGAAACATACAAAGAACGACTTAAACAGCAGAAGAAAACTCGTGAGAAGAAATTCAGTAGTGAGTACAACGAGGCAGAGACTAGAGAGCATTTAATAGATATGGCTCTTAAGGAAGCTGGATGGAATGACTTGAAACAAGGTTATGAGCTAGAGTACAAAGTGACTAATATGCCGATTAGTCCAGATAATCCCAAAGGCAATGGATTTGTAGATTATGTATTATGGGATGATAAGGGTTTGCCTTTAGCTGTAATTGAGGCTAAACGTACATCGTCAAATGCAGAGAATGGCAAGCATCAAGCCTCACTATATGCAACTTGCTTAGAGCAACAATTTGGGAGAAGACCTATAATCTTCTATACTAGTGGATATAAGACAATGTTATGGGATGATACTTTCTATAGTCAACCAAGACGTGTGTATGGATTCTATACAAAAGAAGAGTTGTTGTGGTCTATACAGCGACGAGAGACACTTCAAGACATACGTAAGGCGACAATAAATAAGGACATATCAGGTAGACCATATCAAGAGGAAGCCATAAGACGTGTTGCAGAGGCCTTTGTTGTTGATGATGTAAGTGGTAACGTGTTAAGAGGTAGTGGAAGGGCTTCACTACTTGTGATGGCTACAGGAAGTGGTAAGACTAGAACATCTGCTTCCATTGTTGATTTATTATTCAAGAGTAATTGGGTTAAGAGAGTATTATTCCTAGCTGATAGGAATGCATTGGTCAAGCAAGCTAAGGATGCTTTTGCAGAACATTTACCTGAGTTATCTTCTATCAACTTGACTAAAGAAAAGGAGAATAATACGACACGTCTTGTCTTCAGTACCTATCAATCGATTATTAATAAGATAGACAGTACAAAGAGCGAAGAGGGTAGATTCTATGGTGTCGGGCATTTTGATTTGATTATTGTCGATGAAGCCCACAGGTCTGTCTATAATAAGTTTGGAGTAATCTTCGAGTATTTTGATGCTTTGCTGCTTGGTTTAACGGCAACACCTAAAAGAGAAATAGACCATAATACGTATGAGCTTTTTGATTGTGTGGAAGGGAACCCAACCTTTGCTTATGAGCTAGAAGATGCAGTCAATAGAAAATACCTAGTGCCGTACAAGAACATTTCTCTTTCCACTAAATTTCTTAGAGATGGTATTAGGTACTCAGAGCTTTCAGAAGAGGACAAAGAAAAATATGAAGACTCATTTAGAGATAATACAACAGGCCTCTTTCCTGATGAGGTCAGTCGCTCGGCCTTGAATAAGTGGTTGTTTAATAAAGACACTGTGCACAAGATACTTGATGCTCTTATGCGTTATGGACTGAAGATAGAAGGAGGAGATAAGTTAGGCAGAACCATCATATTTGCTGCTAATCAAGCTCACTCTCAATTCATCGTCGATTGCTTTCTAGAGAGATATCCAGAGCAACCAGCAGGATTCATTTCTGTAATTCATAATAAAGTCTCCCATGCACAGAGTCTGATAGATGCTTTTTGTGACCATCATAAAGAGAATATGCCTCAGATAGCAGTCAGTGTAGATATGATGGATACAGGGATAGATGCACCTAGGACACTGAATTTAGTATTCTTTAAAGTGGTGAGGTCTTACTCCAAGTTTTGGCAAATGATAGGAAGAGGGACAAGGCTTTGTCCTAATGTTTTTGGTCCTCAACAACCTAAAGAACACTTTCTCATTTTCGATGCGTGTGACAACTTTGCTTTTTTCGAAGAAAATGAATTTGGTAACAATGCTGCAACTATATTGCCTCTTACGCAGCAGATATTTCAGACTAGGCTTACAGTCGCTAGGTTACTGCTAGAAACAGGTGATGAAGATGACAGACAGCTTTCGTCTGAAAAAGTAGATATGCTTCACACAGCGGTTAGAGGATTGAATAAGTCGAGGTTTGATGTCAATATGAAGCTTGAGTATGTTGACGAGTTTGAGGTTAGAGAAAGATGGAACAGGCTCGATAGTGACAGCATACATATCATAGAAGAACATTTGTCAGGCTTACCAAGTCCAGATAGCATCAATGAGGTCGCTAGACGATTTGATTTGATGATGTTGAAGATGATGCAAGCCAATCTTCTTATGAGTAGCTCATATCCAAGATATAGAGACAATCTCATCAATATAGGGGAGCAATTATCTAAAAAGTATTCTATACCACAAGTCAAAGCCAAATCTAAAGTCATTGAGAACATTCGTGAGCCTAAATTCTATGAAAAGCTTAGGCAACGAAAAATGGAAGAGATTAGGAACGAAGTACGTGAGTTGGTCCAATATCTAGATGCAAAAACACGCAATCCAGTCTATACCGATATTGTTGATACTGGTTTTTCTATTGTAACGGAGGGTGTTGCAAGGGTTGCACCGATAAATGAAGAAGTCTACAAAAGAAGAGTCCAGCAGTTTGTACTAGAGAACAAGAGGAACCTAGTTATTGATAAGCTAAATAAGAACTTACCTGTCACACCTAGTGAGATAAAGGAGTTAGAAAGGATACTCTTTGATGGAGGTGATAGAGGTACTTACGAGCAGTATATGAAAACCTTCAATGGAGAGCCTTTGGGACGCTTTGTGAGGTCAATAGTCGGCCTTGACATTCAGGTCGCTCAGAAGCAATTCTCGGGCTTCCTAGACGCAGGTTCTTTTAATGCCAATCAGATTAGATTCATAGATACCATCATCCAGTTTTTGAATAAGAATGGCGTCATAGATAAAAGCTTACTCGATAAACCTCCTTTTGATGATGCCCATGAGGATGGCATCTATGGTTTATTTGAGGATAATCAGACTATTAAGATCATCTCCCTTATAGATGGGATTAATGAGAATGCGGAGGTGGGATAGTGGCGTGCACATTGAATGAAAACAACTGCCAACAAAAAAGTGGAGCCTAGGGGATTCGAACCCCTGACCTCTTGCCTGCCAGGCAAGCGCTCTAGCCAACTGAGCTAAGGCCCCTTTACGGAATTAAGCGTAAAGTAAGAAATACCTCTAATAAAACTAATACCCATAACCAACCTTCTCCGTGTAGAATCTAATTCAGTCTAGTCTTTCGATTTATAATAAAGTCTGATATCTGAGAGTTGCCCTATATTGCAGTCTGAGTAATAGCAATTGAGCCAGACCCACACAGCCATATTAAAAGACCTAAAAGCTAAGAAGTATGCCCCCGTATATTTCTTGATGTCAGAGGAGCCCTACTTCACTGATCTTATAACGGAACATATAGAGACGCAGATTCTGGATGAAGGCGAGCGATCATTTAATCAAGTGGTGATGTATGGTAAGGAAACCCACTTTAAGCAAGTTCTTGACCAAGCTCGTCAATATCCTATGATGTCTCCACACAGAGTGGTCATCGTCAAGGAGGCACAGGAGCTTGGCGGTCTAGACAACCTAGAAAGTTACTTCTCACAGCCCTCACCACAGACAATATTGGTTCTAGCCTACAAGCATAAGAAACTTGATAAGCGTAAAAAGATTTGGAAAACAATTAAGGCCAATGCTGTGGTGCTCGAAGGAAAGAAGCTTTACGAGAATAAAATACCCAGCTACATCACTTCTATGGGCTCAGAGGAAGGCCTACAAATCTCTCCCAAGGTTGCTCAAGTGATTGCCGAAAATCTAGGAACAGACCTCAGCAAGATCGCCAATGAACTGAAGAAGCTTAGCCTCAACCTTGACAAAGGCACTGCTGTGACCTTAGATCATGTTGAGAATTATATCGGTATCAATAAGGACTATAATGTCTTTGAGCTACAAAAAGCTATAGGGACGCGTAACAAAGAGAAGGCCTATCGAATAGCCCAATATTTTGCAAGTAATAAAAAGGCCCACCCTATCCAGAGAAATGTCGGCGCCTTCTACAGTTACTTCAGTAAGTTGCTTGTGGCCAAGCAATATGAGAGATCTGATAATGCCACCCTCGCTAAGCAATTGGGTGTCAATCCATACATCGTCGGCGAGTACAAATCAGCCGTCAAAAACTATGACTTTGCCCAACTGAGAAAGGCTATCTATCTGATTCACGAGATGGATAAGCGCAGTAAAGGCCTGGATATAAAGCACATAGACGACCTTGGTATGTATCAAGAATTCCTATATGGTGTTTTCAATTAAGGAAATAGTTATTTTTGTATAACAAACTATACTAAAAGACGTTATCCTTAACGTTATCCTGAGTATAACCTTCCACTATTATCATCTACTCCTGCTCTGATTATGAGCCATTTACATATTTTGATTTATTTTAATATAGATACTAGATGAGTGTACTAAGACATATTGCGATTCTATTGACAGCAGGTTTTTTATTACCCTTAGCACAGAATACGCTATCGGCACAGGCTGACCTGAGATTTGTCAATGAATTTCTAAATATAGGTGTCGGTGCTAGAGCCCACGGAATGCAAGGGAGTGTCGCCGCCACTATAGATGATATATCTGCGGCCTACTGGAATCCAGCAGGACTATCTAAAATAGAAGCTCCAGCTCAGGTATCCGCAATGCACGCCTCTTGGTTTGGAGGTGTTGCCAACTATGACTATTTGAGCTTTGGTAAGCGATTTTCTGAGAGAAACAACAGCTTTGCTAGCTTATCGCTTATCAGGATGGGAGTCGATCAGATACCCAATACGCTTAATCTAATAGGTCCCGATGGTGCCTTAGACTACAACCGTGTAGAAGAGTTTTCTGCGGCAGATTATGCTTTTTTCTTGTCTTATGGACAGGATACGGGCATAGATGGCTTATCGATAGGCGGTAGTGCCAAGATAATCTATAGAAGTATAGGCTCCTTTGGCCAAGCGATAGGTTTTGGCCTGGACTTAGGGCTTATGTATGACCTGGGCAATCTGAAGCTAGGCCTTATGGGCAGAGATATTACGACTACTGTCAACAGTTGGAGTTTTGACTTGACGCCTGATGTACAAGCTGTGTTCCAGAGCACAGGCAATGTTATACCCGTCAGTAGTACAGAAGTCGCTCTACCTAAATTGGTCCTTGCTGCTGCATACGAAATTGAGACCAGGGGTAAATTTTCTTACCTCATAGAATCTGACATAAGAGTATCTTCTGATGGTACTAAGTCGGGTGTATTTAGTGGCAAAAGTTTGGGGATCGACCCTACCTTGGGTCTAGAAGTCAATTATGGTGACTTGGCCTTCTTTAGAGTTGGTGTAGGTAACTTCCAAAATATCATCAATGAGCAAGCCAATACTTCTTTTGAATTCCAACCGAATATAGGATTGGGACTGAACTTAGGTAAAATCCATATCGATTATGCCTTGACCAATATTGGTAGTGTATCTGGTGTGCTGATCTCGCATATATTTTCACTCAGACTAGATCTCTACGGAGACAGATTGTAGCTAGAGCTTAGGCGGAATTATATTTTTAAAATGTCCATTGGCCTGAACGCGTAGGCGCATCTCTTCTGTATTTCTGACGACTGGTAACAATTGTTGCAGATGTCTCTTGACGAAATAAAGTCGCTCGTTTTCATCTGCGATGCTCAATAGATTTAGTTCTTGGGATTGACTGAGTCCTAACTTATCTGCCACACTAAATATTCTAAAGTTGGTGTCCCATTCAAGGGTAGATTCCTCAAACTTCATCAAGTCGTAGAGCTCATTGATGAGACCAATAACTTCTTCGGCTAAATCTTTTTTGCCTAGCAGATCATCGTATTCCATCATCAATACTTCACCTCCTGGATAGAATTTACCTTTGAGTATGCTGTAATACTCTACTACTTTAAATGGTTGGACACCAACTGTTTTGACATCCATCTTCCCATCAGGATACAACTTAGAGATTTCCGAGAGTTCCATTAATGTACCAAAAGTCAGACCCTTACCATCTTGAAAAGTCGGGATTCCAAAGCGAATATTTTCCGCCTGACAGTCATTAATCAATTGCCGATAACGCGGCTCAAATATGTGTAGATTAAGCGGCTTACCAGGATAGGCTACTAGGGATAAAGGAAACAAGGGAATGGTTATAAGTTTTTCCAAATTATCGCTGTAATTAATTAGTCAATATAAAAGGCAGTCGCGCCATCGGTTCTCTGTATTGCATCATATTCTGGACTTCCTTGATCGTCCTTTTGACTTTTGCCCCTTCATTTTTTCCTAGCAAATGCTCTGCAAGATTGGCCCTTTGAGAGCGAGACATTTCCATCAATATTTCCTCCCAGAACTCTTTCTTAATAGAGGGGTATTCTACTACTTTGTAATCTTCTAAGTCTGCCTTTTCTGCAGCTATCTCTACAGCTCTATCCACACCGCCTATGACGTCAACAAGCCCTATTTCACTAGCTTTCTGACCAGTCCAGACCCTTCCTTGAGCCACTTCATGTATCTCATCTCGCGTCTTCCCTCTCCCCTCTGCAACGACATCCAAGAACTGATTATACATGTTATCTGTATACGACTGCATAGCTGTTTTCTCAGCATCATTTAGATCAAAAAATGGACTCAATAAAATAGCATGAGGACTCGTCTTTACCGTATCGAAGGTGATACCCAATTTGTCATCCATAAAGTCAGTAAAGTTGGGCATCATAGAAAATACGCCTATCGACCCTGTCAAAGTCTTAGGATGAGAAACAATCGTATCTGCACTTGCCGCAATATAATATCCACCAGAAGCTGCATAATCTCCGAACGATGCTATCACTGGAATACCTCTCGCTTGCAGCTCTTTCATTTCTCTCCAGATTACATCAGAAGTAAAGGCACTCCCGCCTGGTGAATTGACACGTAAAACAACAGCTTTTACTTTTTTATCCTTTCTAATTTTATCAAATATTTTATGGTATTTGGTTTCTGTAATGACCCCTTTCGTATCTGCATCATACTGCACTTCTCCCTCTGCAAATACCAACGCTACTCTATTTTTTGAGGCACCTTTACCGACTTTTGTATCTATAGAATAATCGTCTATACTGGTGTAGCTGATATTTTTTCCTTCTTTGATCCCCAACTTAGCTCTTAACTTATCCTCAAACTGAAACCAATGCGCTTGCGCATCTACCAGACCTAGTTCTACTGCTCGCCCCGTGTTATCAAGATCCAATTCACCAATCATTGTCTTAAGATTGGCAACAGAAATCGAACGAGCTTCTGCGACTTCTGCTAAGTACAATTCATAATTGTCATTCAGATATTCCCTTGTCTGAATCTTATTCTGCTCACTCATATCCTTTCTCCTAAAAGGTTCTGTAGCACTCTTAAATTGTCCAGCATAAAAGATATTCATATCAACTCCTAGCTTATCCATAGCACCTCTAAAGAAAGGAATCATCGTACCGTATCCGTTTATGTCCAAAATTCCATTGGGATTGACAAAAATTGAGTCCGAAGATGACGCAAGTAGGTAAGAGGTATTGTCAAAGAAATCAGCGTACGTGTAAATGAATTTATCAGTAGAATCTCTGAATTCTTTTAGCGACTCTCTCAAAGTCGATGCGGTGGCAAGACCAAGTGGTGTCGAGGCACTGACCTTGTAGACGATGCCATTGATAGAAGGGTCAGTTTGTGCATGCTTAATCAGCTTTTGCAATCGATATAGACCCAAATCACTAGGGGCTTCAAAACTAAATGACTGGGAAGCGACATTGCCCGTCTTTTCTGGTATTGGTGTACCTAAGTCTAGGAGCAATATCCCGTCGCTGACTGGTTTAGAACTTGTAGCGGCTGCTATACCACCAATTATGGCCATTATTATACCTATTGCAACAAAAGCGAGGATTGTTCCAAGACAAGAGGCAAAAACAAACTTGAAAAACTTCATGATCTATCTAATTCTATAAATAATCCTAGAAAAGGCTGGATTTCAGTGACTAAATCTAAGCATTTTGGTCTATATGGAGAGGACTTTTTGACAAACGACCATTTATAAGCGATAGATTATCAATATCTTACGTAATTAAATTTTACATATACCTAAAGGACTCGCAACCAGCTATTAATACATTATCCTTATCTATAATGCGAATGATTCTTTTCTTTGCCTCAAAGTCAAAAAGTGGTTATCTTCAAGGTGTGAAAAAAATCCTAGTAATCGGTTTGCTTTTATGGTCTTGCGTCCAAGCAATGGGACAGATGACCATCCATCCAGGTGATGTACCACCTTTGCAACCAGATAATATTATAGAGAACGTATTCTTGGGTAATGGCGTCACATTACTCAATACGCAATACTCAGGCTTTGACAGCTCTGTAGGTATTTTTGACAATGCAGAATCGTCTATTGGCCTAGAGAAAGGCATTGTGCTGACGACAGGCCATGCACGCAATGTCAACCAGCCCAACTCTGTCGATCAATTGAATGGCAATACTTCTAACAACTCAATAGTTGACGAAGAACTGAATGCTCTTGCTGGCGTCAACGTTCTAGATATCGCTAAGTTCGAGATAGAATTTATTCCCTCATCCGATTTGTTAAGTTTTAGATATGTCTTTGCTTCCGAAGAGTATCCCAAATACGTGTGTCTTGGGCACAACGATGTATTTGGTTTTTTCATAACTGGTCCAAAACCCGGTGGTGGTTTCTACAACAATGAGAATATTGCCCGTGTCCCAGACCCCAATAGACCTGGCGAATTTTTAGATTTACCAGTGACCGTCAACTCGGTAAATAATGGTTCTCCGGGCACCTTTGCAGACGGAGGGTTATGTGATGGCAATAACGAATCTCTATCGTATGCTGATTACTACAATGAAAATCCACTCAATTCAGTACCAGCATTCAACGGCTTCTTAGATATTTTTATAGCGCAAGCAGAAGTGATTCCTTGCGAGACGTATACAATAGAAATAGCAATAGGTGATGGCGGAGATAGAATCATAGATTCTGCTGTATTTCTCGAAGGCAGAAGTTTCTCTACAAAAGATTTGATTGTAGACATCAATAATCCTGGAATCGAAGGAGGTATTGCAGAAGATTGCGCATCAGGTTCGATTAACATATCTATCGTAGAGCCTCTGACAACTGACTTACCTGTAGAACTCAAGATACTTACAGATGACAATCTTGTCAACCCCGCTACAGAAGGAGTGGATTTTGCTACACTACCTACCAATGTAAACATCCAAGCGGGAACAACTACAGTCAATGTTCCACTAGTACCTTTTGCTGACAACCTAGCAGAAGGCACGGAGTTTATCTACTTAGGCTTAAGAAGAAATATCTGTACCGTAGATACATTTATCCTACCCCTGTATGACAATGTCTTGACAGACGTTGTACTAGTGGACACGTTGGTTATATGTTCAGATGAGACATTCACTTTGAGTGCGGACCTAGGAGAAATAAATACGGCGGACAATCTGGAATTTGTATCCACAGAGTCTGTGGATATCTTGACGACAGCTGACGCGACGGAGTCGACAATTATAGTCAGTGGACTAAAAGACATCGCACTCAATCCTAGTATTATCTCTGAAATCTGTATTGATGACTTACAGCATAATCAACTCAAGGATTTAGATATATTTTTACAAGCGCCCTCTGGCCAGATCTTAGAACTGAGTTCAGACAATGATAACTTTGGTACTGGAACAGGATTAATACAAACTTGCTTTACCGCAACTGCAACGCAAGTTATCAACGGAGGTAACCCTTCCGAAAGTGCGGGGATACCTGGCAACCCTAATTACACAGGCAACTTTTTGCCAGAAGGGAGTTTTGATGATTGGCTCTCCCCTATTACTTCAGAACTGAATGGACCTTATACACTTTATATCGTTGATGACACAAAAGCGTACAATGGGCAACTGAGAGGATGGCATCTTACCATCAATCCCAAATATGAACTGGCTTATAATTGGGCGCCCTCAATTGGTCTTGATTGTCCGACCTGCGATACGACAAGCGGAGAAATTCGTAATTCACAATACTACTATCTCAATTTAGTAGACAGTTATGGTTGTACCTATGTGGATTCTACTTGGATCCAAGTTTATGAGAGAGAAGAAGCACCTGTAGTAGAATGCAATCAAAGTGCTGAAGGTCAAATAGAAATCAACTGGCCGAATAGTGGCAGCTCGTTTGAGTTTATGGTTGTTGGCAAAAACAGATGGTATTCCACGGCTACTTCTGGATCCTTAGTCGCTGGAATTTACACAGTGGATATCCTTGCGGAAAATCAAATAACAGTATCTGGAATGCTCGCTAACGAACCCGTAACTGTTATGGTAAGAGCTGTCAACGCAGCAGGTTGCAATAGTCCTGCTGCAAGTACAACTTGTACCGCCATCCCGTGTACTACAACCTTACCAGAACTGATCAGCGTAGAGATTGATCAACCTGAGTGCTCTTCACAGTCTAGTGCTAGAGTAATCGTCAATGCAGAAGGCATATCTGACTTACAATACATTATAAAGCTAGGCAACAACAGTGCATTTAATAGTGATGGTTTTTTTAGATCTATCCCTCCTGGCACTTGGCCCTTAAGAATATCAGACACAAATGGCTGCGCTATAGAACAGATGATAACTGTCAATGCTCCACCAGCCTTTGCACTACAGTCGACAGTGCAGCAGATTACCTGTAGAGATGATAATGATGCACGTATAGAACTAGAAATCACTGGAGACAATCCACCATTCACTACGCAATGGTCAACAGGCAGCGACCTCACTGTACAAACGAATCTAGAAACTGGATTATATGAGGTAACTGTCACCGACAATCTTGGTTGCACCTTGAATGAGACTTTCGAAATCATAAATCCAGTAGAGCTGGTAAGTACTTACATACAATCTGATGTGCTTAATTGCAATGGAGAAAACCCAGAAGCTTTTGCATCCGTTTTTAGTTTTGGTGGCAAAGCCCCCTACGCAACTATATGGAACGGCGGTATCGCTTCTGATACTTTATACAATCTGAGTGCAGGCACTTTACAGTGGCAAGTTACAGATAGTCTAGGGTGTATCGTTACAGGCTCTGATGAAGTGGAGCAAAGCCAAGGGCTCATCCTTGATTTTGAAAATGTAACTGACTTACCTTGCTTCAATACTTCCACAGGACAAGCAACAGTACTTGTAGATAACGGCTCCAGAGATTACGTCTACCTGTGGTCATCTGGAGAAACCAATGCAACAGCTTCTTCTTTAGTCGCGGGTCAAAACTCTGTAACTGTAACAGATAGCGATGGGTGTATTGCAACTGCAGATATTACTATACAAGCGCCTGCAGAAATACGCATCATACCAACAGTAAGCCAACCAAATTGTGCGGTTGCAGAAGACGGCCAGATAGATATAGAATTATCTGGTGGTACAGGAGATCTACAGATTATTTGGGATAATAATTCTACAAATACTTCTCTTAGTGACCTGAGTGCAGGCACTTATTGTGTGACTATTACCGATAGCAATTTTTGTACAGTAAGCGAGTGCTTTGACTTACAAGCTCAGAACCCTATCCAAATATCTAGTGATATCTCAAAAGTGAGTTGCAATCCTGGCACCGATGGAGCCATAAGTATCCAGCCAAGTGGTGGCTCAGGAAAATATGAATACTTGTGGAATGGACCCAATGGGTATACCTCACAGAACAAAGACATAGTAGGTCTAGATGCTGGGAGCTATAGCCTCATTATAACAGATGCAAATAATAGGCAATGTCAATCAGCAACATTTGAATTTGTTCTTGCTATAAACACAGACTTAACGACTGCACTAGAGCTAACCGATACCTTCACCTGCGCTAATGATCCTAATGGGAGGCTGGACCTAATCGTAGAGGGTGGCGAGTCACCTTACACTTACCTATGGTCTGACGGTAGCGTAGAAAATAGTTTAATGGGGCTGAGCCAAGGCGTATATTCTGTTACAGCCACGGATGCTAATAATTGTACTTCTGTATCTCAGATGACGATTACAGATGATAGGATTCTCCAAAATCAAGTTTCGAAACAAGATCTGATGTGCGCCGGAACTGAAGATGGTTTCATCACTCTTTTGACTACAGGCGGAAACGAACCTTATAAGTATGAGTGGAATGTAGCAGGAAGCGAGCCCACTATAAACAATCTCTCTGCTGGCCAATATAGTGTAACTGTCACAGACGCGGCAGGATGTACTGTCCTCGAAGCAATAGAACTAACTGAACAATTCCAATCACTAGAAATCAATCCTATAGTCGAAAACGAAAAGTGTTATCAAAACGAAGACGGCAGCATATCCATAGAAATTATCTCTGGAGAAGAACCTATAATGTTTGGCTTAGATGATGGCGCGATGCAATCTAGTAACACCTTCAACAATCTTGAAAGTGGCACCTACCAGTTAAGCATAATGGATGCCAATGGATGTATTGAAAAGAGCGTCTTCACCGTATTACCTGCACAAGAAATATCTCTAGAAATTGTTGGAGACTTATTGGTCGAGTTTGGTGGTAGTGTTGAGCTCAGTGTACAAATGTTCAATGCAGAGGGTGACATAAATTATAATTGGAATGCACCACAAATAGAACTGTTCAGCTGCTCAGATTGTAATAATCCAGTTATCGAAAACATTACAAAATCTTTTTCGGCACAACTAACAGTAGAGGACGAAAACGGATGTAATAAAGAAGCTTATATCAATATCAATGTCGTTGATGATATGAACCTAGAAGTACCTACTGGCTTTACACCAAATGGTGACGGTGTTAACGACATACTTTCTATCTATGGCAATCCTGGTTTCTCTATTATCAACTTTACGCTTTATAATAGATATGGACAGAAAGTATATGAGGGCTATGACCTTACCCCTAATCAAGAATCACAAGGTTGGGATGGTCGTTTTCAAGGAGAACTTTTGCCATCTGGGAGTTATGTCTGGACGATAGAGTATCAGAACTTAAAGGGTGAGAAAGGTTCTACTCGTGGTGTAACAACATTAATAAAGTAAGCTGTAATTAGAATTCTAACTCACATAGCCATACTGTGTTTCCTTACCATTTCTGGTTTTGGACAAGATGCTTTTTTTTCAAATATGCTAAGTCGCTCTAGTTATGACAATCCTACTTTTAGTAGCGTCACCAAGATAGGCGACAACAATACAGGCAGAGTAAGTTTGACTTATAGAGATCAATGGAACAACATATCCAAAGGTGCCTATAGCTCGGCTCTCGTAGAAGCTGACTACTCTATTTATCAATCCGGTGTGGACAACTGGAACGGTGGCCTCTTCTTCTATAATGATGTATCCAACTCTGGAATCTATACAATTACTGGTGCTACCCTTGTGTCTAGTTATGGTAGAAAATTAATGAATCAACGACACAATAAGGCAAGTCTATTTCTTGGTGCAGGCTTGGGTTATCATAACACCAATATTAGCTCAAGTGGATTATGGTTTGGTAGACAATATGATCAGTCAATTTTTGAAGTCAATACGGATCTGTCATCAGGAGAACCACCCCTAGCTGATAATCTATCCTATTTCTCTATTGATTTTGGCATTAGACTTATCAATGAATTCAGAAATATAGAAACAGAATTTGCCCTTGCCACAGCACATCTCAACAACCCCACCATAGGCAGTTTTGATAATCCAGAATCTATCGGCACTCGGGTTACTGGCCTAGCAAGTATTGCGATAAAAGTGAATAGATCAATTATCCATCAATTCCAAACAAAATTTATTTCTCAGGTAAGGGCCCTTCAGGTAATTCCTGGATATATCCTCAAGCTATCAGTAGACGATTATGATGATTACCAACTACTCGTAGGTGCAGGTCTTAGAGTGGTTAACAATATCGAAGGACTGGGTGCGGAGAGTCTAATTTTCAGTGCAGGTATACAATCAAGTTCGTGGATCGGTTCTATTTCATATGATCTAAATGTCTCAGATCTCAACTTTCATACTAGAGGCGGTGGAGCCTTTGAGCTCACTTTGGGATACCTTCTGACGAGACCTCAGTAGAATTTGCTTATTTTGGTCTTACCGAAATAACCTCTATGTATAATCCCATATCGTTTACCTTGGCACTCATTAGGATTATACTCATCGTTATTCTACTACTCATTTTTGTTCCTCCCCTGCTTTTGGCAGACAAACTATTCAAGTTATCGCCTCAGTCCGCATTCAAGGTCCGTAGAGCCTGGGTTAAGATAGCGAAGGTCATCCTTGGCATTAGAGTTCAGGTAAGCGGTACACCCCACGCAGAGACAGCCTTATATGTCAGTAACCATAGAAGCTTCTCAGACCCGCTTATAATTGCAGACTATATAGACGCCTATGTTATCGCAAAAGCTGAAGTCGGAGACCTCCCACTTATCAGTACCGGTGCAGAGAAGACAGGTGTTATTTATGTCCAACGGGATAATAAAGAAAGTCGATCCTCTGTCAAAAAGACTATGGTCAAAACGCTATTAGAAGGAAAGAATGTCTTAGTGTTTCCAGAAGGCACTACCAATGACAAAAAACAATTATTGCCTTATAAGAAAGGCACCTTCTTTGAAGCTGCTCAAAATGGCATCCCCGTAGTACCAATTATTATCGAATACAAAACCCAAAAGGATCTTTGGTTTCAAAGGAGCATCTTTAGCCACCACTTTATACAATTCGGAAAATTACTGACCGACACAAGACTAGAAATAGGTCCAGCATTCACAAATTCTGATGGCGAGCAACTTAGAGTGGATATAGAAAACTGGTCAACTGCTACCGTAAAGAGATTGCACAAAAACTGGGGCAGCCTATTTGACAATTAATCCTGGGCAGGCTTAAACCTCATAGAAAGAGAATTAACACAGTGTCTCGTATTTTTTTCTGTTAATCGCTCTCCTGTAAATACGTGACCTAGATGCCCACCGCAGTTATTACATAGGATTTCTGTACGTCTACCATCTTTGTCCGTTAACCGTTTTACAGCACCTTCTATCTCATCATCGAAGGATGGCCATCCGCAACCAGACTTAAACTTCGACTCAGAACGATACAACTCAGAATTACATTTTCTACAGGTGTATATTCCTTTCAGATAGTGATCATTGTACTCACCTGTGAAGGGCCTCTCTGTTCCCTTATCCTCGATGACATATTTCTCTTCAGGCGTTAACTCGTTGTATTCCATCTGTTGTATTTTATTATTGCGCTTTGAGACGATCTTTGAAGTGTGCCTCTAACTTTTTAATTTTTGGAGCTATTACAATCTGACAATATCCCTGCTTCGGATTCAGCCTGTAATAATCTTGATGATAGGCCTCCGCTGGATAAAAGACATCCAGGGGCTCTAAGCTTGTTACTATCGGATCATCCCAGTAGGTAGAAGCTTTTTGCTTTATAAATTCTGCAGCTTGATATTTCTCCTCTTCACTCAGATAGAAGATCACAGAACGGTACTGTGTACCTACGTCATTGCCTTGTCTATTGAGTGTCGTAGGATTATGTGTCAGAAAGAATATCTCAAGTAGATCCTCAAAACTCACTTCAGTCGTATCGTAAGTAACTTCTATCAGCTCAGCGTGACCGGTCATCCCACTACAGACTTCCTTGTAGGTAGGATTTGCATTTTTACCGCCTGCATAACCAGAGACGACTTTCGATACACCCTTAAGTCGAGTAAAATAGGCTTCCGTACACCAAAAACAGCCACCTCCTATATATGCCTTAGCTTCCATACAACCTTAAATGAGTCAGGATTGCATATGGTTCATTATTGTATGGACTTAGATCTGATTGAGCTTCTGCATTATACGCATCAGTTTAGATTCCGAACCATCTTGAGACTGAAGCTCGATAAGACTATTCCACTTAGCACTCGCAGCTTTGCGTGCCTGTAACGGCCAGCTACTAGGGTCAATTATACTATAGCGGGCTCCTTGCTTTTCTAGGATGGCTCTAAGCTCCCCTTTAGACTTCTTAGATAATGCCAACCAGTCATTAATTCCACTTTCTTTTAGTATACTTTCTATCTTAGGTCCAATACCTTCTATAACTTGGAGATTTGTGGATTGCAAGGTGTCAAAGGACTTTTTTCGATTTCCCTTCTGTGCACCAAGACTGGGACCTGCTGATGCAGCTGTTGTTGCAATCTGATTGGTATTAGGTCGATTCTTTGCTTTATCATGAGATAACCCTGATAACACTTTTTGTTCTAGAGCCTTCTTCTTGAGTTGCTCACTTTCTGACTTCAAGTTCTTATTTAGACGAGTGGCTTCACTCAAGTCAGCATTGCACTTCTCGTTATCAGATCTCAGTTTAGTCAACTGAGCTTCCATATCATAGATAGATGACTTATATCTCTCATTTACTTTAGTTAACTCATCGACCTTTGTTTTATACTTCTTCCAGATAGCAGCTCCCAGGGCAATACCTAAAATAAAAGGAGCTATCCACCAGAATACCCACCAACTACAAAAGTCATTTAGTATACTTAAGAATATCATAGAAATATATTTTAAGGTCTATAAAACTTGTAATACTATCTTATCCTCGTAGGTATCATTCTTGCCCCTAGATGATAAATCCACTCTACCGGGCGATAGACCACATCGGATTAGAAAGTCCTCCATCTTTCTGAGATAATTAGATCGGTCCTCTCCGTAAGCTGTTATCTGAACTTTAGCTAAAGACGTAGATAATCGAGCGCAAGTCTCTTCCAGCAAAGCCTGAATCTCTGTACTTAAGTTGTTCTCTTCTGAGAAGGGTATAATGCTTTTACCATCTTCAGATCTTATTGTAGAAAATTCGTCGTACTCAAAATTTGTTTCCGAAGATTCTGCAGTTCTATTTTGACTATCAGCCACAGCCGTCTCGCTACTCAATTCGCTATCTGAGACACTTGCCTCATCAGCCTTAGGTAAGTCTGAATGCGCATCTACACTCTGATCGGTCTCTGAAGTAGCTGGCACCAATAGGGTTGCAGGTTGGTTGTTACAACAGTTTTTCTTGATTGTAAAAAATAGAACACCAAGCAATACCCACATCAACATTATCAAAATTATTCTGGTCATACTTAATATAATCTAGGTGTTTGTTTGCATAAACTTAATGATTAACGATGATTACCAGTGCTAAGTATTAGACAATAATTAAATTAGGCACAACTAAATACAGTAATTCCAATAAGAATATGTCCAATTATCGGCATAGTTAGCTAACTTAATACTTCAATGGAGTATCGATGGACAATTTCAACCTCAATAGGACTCCCATAATAAAGTTTGTAATTCCCTTAATTCTAGGCATCCTCTGCCATAGGTTGGGTCCTGCCTTCTATGCGGCACACTTTGAATTTTTAGTCTTTCTAGTCCTC
>CALFUU010000054.1 GCA_937929835.1 uncultured Saprospiraceae bacterium
ACAAAATCAGCAATATTCTCACAGGCATTATCAGAAAACTGGAAAGCACCCTCACAAGCATCTAAAGAACGATCGCCATAGTTATCAGATCCATTACCATTATGTTGGCTCAAGATTGTCATCTCTCCAAACGGTGACCATAACTCGATACTCAGATCTGGTGGCCAAGGATGTGATATGAGTAACTCTACCTTATCGAGAACGACATCTCTACCTAAAATCAGATTATCAAATCCTGTAATTTCTATTTCAAAGCTTTCTGTGAGTGGACATCTGTTATCCTGAATGTCAAGAGCAATAGCACAAGCCGATTGGTTGTCTATGACGGTATTAAAAAAATAAGGCCCGTTCCAGCCACTGAAACCACTTGGACATTCTGTTCTGAGATAGAGCTCATAAGCTCTGCCAGACTGCAGTCCTGCAAGTGTAAAAAACTTCTGAGAAATACCAGTTCTATCAGGTACCCCCGTCGGACTAAAACCCTTTAGACCAAATTCTATCTGATAGCTAAGGACGTTATCGTTAAAATCCAACCACTGTAAATCCACAGTAGCTTGTGTTGCATTAGAAAAGGAGGATAATATGGGCAATTGACAACTCTGCCCGTTAGCAAGAGAAAAGCTAATCAGAAATACAGTGATAGAATAAATCCATCTATAGCACCTTATATTATCCCATCCTGATTCCAAACAATACTTTTACATTCTATTTAACGACTATATTGACCATACGTTTCGGTACTACAATTACCTTGACGACATTTTTACCTTCTATCCATTTCTGCATCTCCTCCATAGCTAAGGATTCTTTTTCTAGGGTTGTCTTATCTGCATCGGCAGGAAAAGACTTAAGTGCACGCTTCTTACCATTAACACAGATAGGGTACTCAAAACTATCTTCCTTTAAGTGACTCTCGTCAAATACAGGATAACTACTTATATGGATAGAAGTATTATGGCCTAGAAGTTCCCACAGTTCCTCTGTAGTAAACGGTGCTAGCGGGGCCATTAGCTGCGCCAGTGGTTCTAGTATTTGCCTTTTGTTACAATTGGCCTTCTTTAATTCATTCACACAAATCATCAAAGCACTGATTGCCGTATTGTGAGAAAAGCGTTCTATGTCTTCACTGACCTTCTTGATACCTGTGTGGAGTAAGCGTAATTCGTCACTGGTCGCATTTTCCTCAGATACAGTGAACACTTCATCGCGAAAGTAGAGTCCTGTAAACCTTCTCAGAAATTTCGAGACACCCTCTATCCCTTGCATATCCCAAGGTTTGGATTGTTCTATGGGGCCAAGAAACATCTCATACAATCTAAATGTATCTGCGCCATATGCATCGACAACGTCATCGGGATTGACAACATTGTAGTAACGCTTAGACATCTTTCCGGTCTCAGATTTTGTATAAAGCTTATCGTCTTCTGAAGTAACAAAGCTAGCACCTTTATACTCTGGCCGCCACTCCAAAAATTTCTTTATACCATCTTCTGATAAGTGAGAGTGATCTGTACCGTAGTCGGAAACAAAATCGATATGAATAGGGATGAAGGCACTTACATTATCAGCATCAACCTTATCCGCACTTATAAAGCGATCTCCTGCATCTCCTTTTACTAAGGCTATGTATTCGATAACACCTTGTATCATCCCTTGATTAATTAATTTCTTAAAGGGCTCACTGACGGATACATATCCCAGGTCAAATAGAAACTTGTGCCAAAACCTTGCATAAAGCAAATGCGCAACCGCGTGTTCAGAACCTCCTACGTACAAGTCCACATTTTGCCAATAATCTAGGGCTTCCTTAGAGGCAAAGGCCTCTTGGTTATGCGGATCCATATATCTCAAAAAATACCAAGAGGAGCCCGCTACAGCAGGCATAGTATCTGTTTCTCTTTTTAGCCCATCACTTGTATGCACCCAGCTATCTATCCTAGACAAAGGTGACTGTCCATCACTGGTTGGTTTGAAGTCATCTGTTTGAGGCAGTTCTAGAGGCAAGTCTTCCTTGGATAATACACTTGGTATACCATTCTTATAGACAATCGGAAATGGTTCTCCCCAATAACGCTGTCGGCTAAAGCCTGCATCCCGCATCTTGTAATTGATTGTTACGGCACCTATTTTCTTTTCCTCTATCTCTTGATACATACGTGTAATGGCTTCCGTTACTTCTAGACCATTGAGGAATTCAGAATTTATCATCGTTCCGACTTTATCAGATTTCGATGCATTAGGATGAGCACTCTTATCGACGACAGGGATAATTTCTAGTCCAAATTTTTCGGCAAAAGTATGATCCCTCTCATCATCAGAAGGCACAGCCATAATCGCACCAGTACCGTAATCCATCAACACATATTCACCTATCCAGATAGGAATTCTCTTTTGTGTAAATGGATTAAGTGCATAGGCACCAGTAAATACACCCGTCACTTGCTTGACTTGTGACATCCTTTCACGATCGGAGCGACTACTGACATAGTCAAGATACTCTTGTACTTTGTCGCTTTGCTCTTTGGATTGAATATTTGCAATCAAGGGATGCTCAGGAGCTAACACCATATAGGTAGCACCAAAAATAGTATCTGGTCTTGTGGTAAAGACTTCAATTTGCTTGTCAGTATCAGCAATGTCAAAAAATAACTGAGCTCCTTTCGATTTCCCAATCCAATTGCGTTGTATTGTTTTCAGTGACGAACTCCAATCGATTTCATCTAGTCCTGATAGTAATCTTTCTGCATAAGCTGTAGTCCTCAGATACCATTGTGTCATCGCTTTCTTTTCGACGGGATGCCCGCCACGTTCAGAAAGCCCATCCTTGATCTGATCATTTGCTAGTACAGTTCCTAGTGCACTACACCAATTGACATAGCCGACTTTTCTGTAAGCCAATCTATATTCAGATAAAATTTCGAAACGTTCCTTCGCCGACATCTTTGACCACTCGTCTGCAGTAAAGCTACCCTCATAATAAGTATAAGCCCTGACACCACTACTTCCTTGCGTTTTGAAAGTGCTCTCTAAATCAGCTATAGATTTGGCCTTATCTGTATCCAGATCATAATAATGCTCAAAGAGTAGGGTAAATATCCACTGTGTCCACTTATAATACTGTGGGTCACAAGTCTGCACCTCTCTACTCCAATCAAAACTGAACCCAATATTGGCGAGTTGCTCTTTGTACCTTTCTATGTTCTTTGAGGTAGAATCTGCTGGATGTACGCCAGTAGCGATCGCATATTCCTCTGCGGGTAGCCCAAAAGCGTCAAAGCCCATCGGGTGCAATACATTATAGCCTTTTAATCTTTTATATCGCGCTACAATATCAGAAGCAATATATCCTAAAGGATGACCTACGTGCAAGCCAGCACCAGAAGGGTAGGGAAACATATCTAGTACATAGAACTTTGGCTTGGTCGATAAGTGGGTTACTTTATACAGCTCTGAATTTCTCCAGCTTTTTTTCCACTTCTCCTCTATTTTTTTGTAATCCAACATCGCTTATTACTTATTCAATTTTGAGAAAATTCTGCGTTGAAAAGTTTTCACTTCTCCATTTACTTTACCCCATCTTTCTGTCCACCTGCCCGTATTGTCACTAGCTAGCACCTCGTAACTCTCGTTGGCTATTGCTGTTCCATCAGGGTTCATTATGGCGACTGTCTTTTCATTGCCTTTGTCATCAAGGCTCATTTCGTATTTGCGTACCGGCGAGCCAGAAGCATCAAAAATAATTTTAGATTTCATCCCGTTTGTGGAGTTATCATACTCGTAGGTTTCGATTCTCAATAGATCTTTTGTCTGTCCATCAAAACCTTCTTTACGCATAACAAGGTCAGTTCCAGGAATATAGGCTAGATGATAGATGGCCAATAGAACAGAATCTACGGAGTAATAATTCGATATACCCCCATCTTTTTCTTTGGTAATGACCTCAAATCCTTTCAACGTATTGTTAACTTCATAAAAGTCTTGTCTCACTAGTAGGTCACCTCTGTGATACTTGACCTCCTTGTATTTTAATGTTGTGGGCTTGAGATTAGTCTGCGCATCAGGCTCTACTTTGAATATCTCAAATTTTGTCGCCTCTAGCTGTGATTGAGCTGATACATTATCAGGCAGCTTTGCGTTGGTATCCAGTATCTTATTATCAGACTTACAGGATAAGCAAATAGCCAATCCGACCAGTATAGCAATTGTCAAGTTAAGGTTGTTAATCTTCATAGGACAAAGATGTCGATTTGTGTGCTAACAAGGCTGATTAAGTGATCTAGAATCATTATTAACGTATCACATTAATGGTTTTCCTTACCCTAGATAATAAGCCGTATTGTGCTCATAAAGTAGTAATTTGAGTGACTTTTAGCTTTTTACATATGCAAATATATTTATAGATGAAATTTCAATATATAAGCTTCTGATAGTGTGTTAATTAACATTTGGTATTGTACCTATTAGGAATAAACGTAGTCTATAAATAGGTGATTACCCTGTATAATGGCAAAATGTGCAGGTGCACTTTTACCGCAGCAACTAGTATGATTTTTGCATCAGATTAGTTAATTATTGAATATAAGTCATTGATTTCAGTATTATACTAATTAGCAAGTGTTTATGTATTATAACAATTTATAATGTTTAAAGAACAAAATAGAATTTCACTGGTCTTGACTAGGCTTACGCTTGTATTGGGTATAATTTTTTTCGCCCAATTCACAAATGCGCAAGATTTTCATTACTCCCAGTTTTATAATGCTCCATATACAATTAGTCCAGGATTGACTGGTATTTTCAATGGAGATGAGCGACTTACTGGGTCGATCAGAGACCAGTGGAGGGCTGTACCAGTACCTTGGTTTAACTTTGGTGTCGGATACGATCGTAAAATATACCCAAGAAAGGCTGAGAAAGGATTCTTTGCGGCAGGAATATCCTTTAATTACGATACACAAGGAGATTCTAAGTTACAACTTGCCAATCTAAACCTAACAGGATCCTATACACGTATACTTAATCACAGAAATCTTATTACTATAGGTGGCTTGCTGGGTGTTGCCAATAGAGGGTTCAATCAAGATAATCTGACGTGGGATAGGTTCTGGGATGCTTCCACATTTACAGTAAACCCTGGAGCAGGCTCTGGTGAGACATTCTTATTTGAAAGATTTACCTTCTTAGAATCAAGTCTAGGTCTTAACTATAGGTGGCAGAAGTCAAGTAGAACCAATCTAGACCTAGGAGTAGGTGGGTGGCACTTAACGACACCGAGGGCTCGATTTAACTCTGGAACTACAGACGGTCAAAGCTTGCCGGTAAGACTATCAGCATATGGAATTTACAGCAGAGAACTTACAGATAAATTGGATTTGCAATTGGATGCCTTATACCAAAGACAACTGACCTACGATGAATTACTTTTTGGTGGGTATGTGAATCTGCATCTCAATCAAGAGAGAGGTAAAAATCTGCAAGTGCGACTAGGGGTTGGGTACAGGACAAGAAGAGCTATCTATCCCAAAATTGGTATTGAGATCAATAACCTCATGATAGCTGGAAGCTGGGACATATACTTAACTGACCTAACTGCAGAACACGGAGGTGCTGGCCCAGAATTGCACCTGCGGTACCTCATAAAGCACGTCAAGCCACTTGGTAAGTTCAAGACTTGTCCGATTTTTTAAAAGACCTATAGAACGAAGCTTAAATGAAACGAATCTTATTCATTCTTCTGATCGCTATGTCTGCCGCAAACACATCCCAAGCGCAGACCCTCAAGGCGTACCTAGAAGCAGCAGAAGAGGCTCTAGAGCAAAGGGATATGTACAACGCCGTGGGCTACCTCGGCGAGGCGATGTTGTTTGACACAACCAATCTGGAAATAAAGTATAAGTATGCTCAAGCGGCACAGGACTTTAACATGTACAGCATTGCAGAAACTGAATTTAAAAAGATACACGAAAACGATACAGAAAATGCTTTCCCTTTGGCGACTTACAATCTAGCAAAGACGCAGCAGCTACTAGGTAGGTACCAAGAGGCAAGAACCAACTACTCCTTGTTCTTATCAGAAAATAGTGATCTCGATCCCTACTACACGGCAAAAGCAGAGAAAGAAATAGAGGCTATTGACTGGGCGATGAATGAAATTGATAATCCCACACCAGGAGTAGAGATAGAACAATTGGGCAGCGATGTTAATTCACCTTATTCAGAATTCGGTGCCATCGAAAAAGATGATGAGTTGTATTACTCCTCAATGAGATTTAACAAAGAAGATGGAGAAGAACCCAATAGACTGTATAGTCAGATTATGAAGCAAGGTGATATGGATTGGTCAGAGATGGATTCTATATCTACAGAAAAGACTGAGTATCAATTGGCAGATGAGATTCTATCTAATTCGCGAAGAAGGAAGAATAATGATAAAGAAGACTTAGATGCTTCAAACTTTAGTCACGAAGCACACACCAGCTTTAATTCTGCTAACACCAAGATGTACTATACAATCTGTGAGTACCTTAATAGCCAAGATATAAGATGTGATATCTACAGTAAAAATATCAATGAAGATGGTAGTTATGGCCAAGCTAGGAAATTACCTTCTACTATCAATAATTCAGATTACACAAGTACACAACCTCATATCACTACCAACTTAACCACTGGTGAAGATATATTGTATTTCGTATCTGATAGACCAGGAGGAAAAGGGAAGTTAGACCTATGGTATGCAATTGCAAAAGATGACAATTATAGTGAGCCCGAAAACTTAGCTGTATTGAATACGGCAGAAGATGAGGTATCACCATTCTTCCACGCTGCTACGAACACCCTCTACTTCAGTTCTAATGGTTATATGGGGATGGGGGGATTAGATATTCACAAAGCGTCCTTAGAAGGTGAAGAATTTGCAACAGCAGAAAATCTAAAAGCACCAACCAATACTAGTTATAATGATTTGTATTACAGTCTGAACGATGAAGGTACTAAGGCTTACTTTTCATCTAACAGAATAGGTTCTTTATATCTCGAAGATAGTTACGAAGCTTGTTGCTATGATATCTACCGAGCCGATATAGAAGAAGTCTTTATCAATCTGAAGGCTTTAGTACTAGATGAGTTGACAAATGAAGATCTTCTCGGAAGTAGAGTTAGAATTTATGATTTGATTACGGGCGAGCTTTTGTTTGACAATCTAAACGAATTAACAAATGAGCACGACTTCAAACTAAAATGTGGCAAAGAGTATAACATCATTACTGATAGAGCTGGATACGAATCTGATACAACTTCCATAAGCTTAAAGGACTGTAGGGACTTAGAGGACATAACAAAGAAAATTTACTTAACACCAGCAGAAATCCAATTAGATGTACTGACCTTTTTGAATCCAGGTGCAGAACCTCTAAATGGAGCTACGGTAACGCTTTATGACTTATCCAATCCTAATAAGGACCCTATTGTCATTACGGAAGAGAACAAGCATCGCTTCAACTTTAACATTCTAGGGGGAAGAGAATATAAGCTAGTTGCCTCAAGGCCTGGGTACGAGACGCAGACATTGACCTTTCAAGCACTGGATAGTGTAGATGGAATTATTACGAAGAAAATATACTTCGAGAAAGGCAGATTTGATCTCAATGAATACCTGCCCGTAATTGTTTATTTCGATAATGATAGACCAGACAGAAGCAGCAAGAAACTTTATACAAATCAGAGTTACACAGACACCTATTATCCATACATAGAAAGAAAAGAAACCTTTAAGAAGGAATACAGTAAAACACTGACCAGTGACAAGCGTATAACTGCGACAAATGATCTTGAATATTTCTTTCAGAATGATGTGAAGATTGGATTCGACAGATTGCAATTATTTGTCAGTAAACTATCAGACAGATTGGCTGCAGGTGACAATATAGAAATTTCATTAAAGGGATTTGCAAGTCCGAGAGCAGCTAACAAATACAATTTAGCGTTAGGGCAGAGAAGGATCTGGACGATCAAGAATGAGATCAAGCAATACGCTGGTGGGCAATTGAAAAAATATATAGACTCTGGACAGCTTAAAGTTTCAGAAATCTCT
Organism: uncultured Saprospiraceae bacterium; assembly: GCA_937929835.1. Lineage (GTDB taxonomy): Bacteria > Bacteroidota > Bacteroidia > Chitinophagales > Saprospiraceae > RFSX01. The sequence goes on from CALFUU010000054.1 coordinate 8,093, forward strand.
TTTGGTGAAGAAATTGCGCCTGGTGGGATTTCAGATTCTTACAACAACTCCAGATTATCAGTATACAGCGTAGAAGCCTCTAGGCAGCGAAAAGCTGAGATCGTGAGAATTAGAGTATTAAATTAATAGACACAAGTAATTTTTGGATTATGAATATTCTGAAAATAAAATATATCCTTTCTGCATTGACAGCAATTATGTTGTTGATGACGGGTTCACTGTCTGCTACTCACCTTGTAGGTGGCCAGTTAACCTATAGATGTTTAGGTAACAATCAATATGAGGTGACACTTGTCGTTAGACGAGACTGTATCAATGGAGCAGACGATGCACCTTTTGATGATCCAGCGACCGTCGGGATATTTGACGGTTTTGGTTTTTTAAATATAGCCATAGGAGATAATGGTCAATTAGAGATGCCGCTGACCAACGTAACACTTGTCGATAACTCGCTCAGTGCAGATTGCCAACTCAATCCAGATGACGGTCTTCTCTGCGTAGAAGAAGCAGTCTATACAGGAACCATTACGCTACCACCAAACAAAACTGGTTATACGTTAGCCTATCAGAGATGTTGTAGAAATGTCATCTTGGATAATATCAATGATCCACTAGAGACTGGTGTAACGTACTTTAGTCACGTCTCCCCATTCGCGCTACAAGAATGTAATAGTCAACCAGTCTTCAATGACTTTCCAGAAATATACATTTGTGCTGGAGAAAAATTTGTTTTTAATCACACAGCAGTAGACCCGGATGGAGATGAATTGCGCTACAGATTCTGCATTCCATCTGCTGGTGCCACTATTGACAATCCCAACCCACAAGTGCCGAGCACGCCACCATTTCCGACGGTGAGTTGGGCCAATGGGTTTAGCGAGGACAACGTATTTGGATCAGGCGGGACAATTACTATAGATGAGAATACTGGAATGACAATGGGAACACCAGAAATTCTAGGCACTTATCTTATCGGAGTATGTGTAGATGAGTACAGAGACGGTGTTCTTATAAGTACAACAAGGAGAGATTTTGAATATAACGTCGTGATATGCTCACCACCTATAGTCATTGATTGTGAGTTGAGAGGTAATGATTGTGATGGAGATAATACCATTTCATTTGTCAATAGAACAACTGGAGCGGATCGTTATATGTGGCATTTTGATTTTCCAAATACAGATCCTTCTACAACCTCTACGATCCCCAGTCCAACACATACTTATCCAGGCCCTGGAAAATATATTGTTCGGAAAGAGGCGATAAGAGACTTTGATGGTTGCAGCGTTTTCGAAGAGTTCGTCGTGAGTACTGGCCCATCTATGCTAGAGCCAGATTTTATTGCAGAATTTATCTCTTGTGATGGACAGAATCTTGTAGGTCTGACAGACTTATCGGTTGATCCTACAGGCATCTCGTGTGCAGTTGCGTGGGAATGGACTATAAACTTAAATGGCAATCCAATTGTACTCGAAGGTAATCCTGCATCCTTTGACGCTGGTACAGCTACAACAGCAGAGATTACTCTCGAAGTAACAAGTTCTTCTGGTTGTGTCAACACCATCACAAGAACCATCGACCTCACAGACTTATTTCCGTCTTCATCTATTCAGACCATTCTACTTGATTGTGATAATGGATTTAACTTACAATTATTGAATTCTAGTAATTCAAGTTTTGCCAATCTCACAGGGACCACTTGGGCGATTACGCAAGACGGCCTTACAACAAATCCTACAGGCAATCCAATTACAGTCAACACCCAAGGTGGTGACTTAACGATTACTGTTGCCAGTACTTATGACAACGGCTGTGTATCAGAATTCACTACAATACTTGATCAAAGTCAGTATCAGCCAGTTATTGATATAGTGAACAGCGGTGGTGCTGGCTCTTGTGTTAGTAGTGCCGTATATACTTTTAGTCCAAGCATCTCAGGTGTAATGGTAGCAGCTCCTATCACAAGTTATCTATGGACGGATACTAACGGAAACAATTTTAATACAGAAAATATAGACATAGAATTAAATCCAGGAGAAACAATAGGTTTAGAACTTGTTGTCACCTATGGTAACGGATGCGTTTTTTCTTCAAATGATAATAATTCTATTGGTGGGCCATTCACCTTTACTGCAGCAATTGCTCCACAACTGACCATAACACCAGTAGTGGATTGTAATTCTACAAGTGCCTCCACAAATGTGGTACTTACTGATAATACAATCTTCAACTCTGCCATAACCTCTCAGATATGGACTATCAATGGCGTACCGCAAACTGCTGGATCTTCACTAAGCTTTCCAGTAGGAATAGCTGATGTTGTTGTAACCTATGATGTCACTTACGCCAATGGATGTACAGCTTCTTACACAGAAACTTTTAATAGAAATTCGTTAATACCAACGGATCAAGATGCAGCTGCCATCAACAGCGATATCCTCAGTTGTAATGGTGACGAAATAACAATTTCTATAAGCGGAGGTGCTAATTCTGCAAACTTTACCGAAACATGGGTCATCAATGGAATGACTTTCAATACAAGTCCTGTGACGATTACCGTAGGATTAAATGATCAAGTAAACATTCAGCATACGCTAGTCTCTGCAGTAGGTTGTGAGAATAGTGCACAGCAATCTTATGTAGCTGAATCTCTCATACCAGCTGTTGTTATTACAAGTGATCTCGATGCGATAGATTGTGTAGATCCTAATGGTCAAGTCATAAGCATTTCATCTGGTGTAGTTGGTACAAGCTATGCTTGGATTATAGATGGTGTAGCATTCAATACGGCTAGCCCACAAATAACAGTTCTACCAGGACAGACAATATCTGCCTCTGTAGATGTGGTATTACCAACTGGTTGCAATACATCGGGTAGTGGGACATTGACAGCCTCTAATGCTGGAGGTGGAGATCCAATCACCATTACAAGTGATCTAGATGGTGTTGATTGTATCAACGCGAGTGGTCAAGTTGTTACCTTTACAACTGGTATTACAGGCTCAAGTTTCGCTTGGCTTATAGATGGCGTAGCATTTACAACAGCCAATCCTCAAATTACAGTTCTACCTGGCCAAACGGTAATGGCTTCAGTTGAAGTAATCTTACCTACAGGTTGTATATCTACTGGAAGCACAACCTTTACCGCAACAAACAATACTGGAGGTGGACCAGTTACAATTACCAATAACAGAGGAACTGAGACACCATGTGTCGGACCAGGTGGAGAAACCCTCGTAATTAGTGCCAACGGAAGTGGCCAAATAACTAGTTATGAATGGATATGCACCTTAGATGGAATTGCTATTCCTACTTCTAGTAATCCGTCTATCTCTGTGAGTATTCAGCCGGGTCAGCAATTGGTATGTACTGTCAATGTTGTTTATGACAATGGATGTACGGCTACCAGTACTACACAAATATTTACACAGAGTGGTGATCAAGAACTGGATGTTGTAGAGTCTGTAGACTGTACAGATCCTTCAGCTCCGAATATTACATTGAACTATCAACAGAGCTTGGGAGGAGCATCGGCAACTGCTTTTACCTGGAATGTTAATGGTGTTATATCAAATGATGCAAGCGTAACCTTTCCGCTGAGTGCAATGACAGGCCTAGTCAATGTATCTCTCACCGTAGAATTTGATAATGGTTGCACTAGCACATTTACAGATAGTTACGACCCAGGGTTACTAACACCTAATTTAGATTATACTGCTACACCAATAGAGTGTATAGATGGACAAATACTATATGAGTTTATGCTCAATGACGGAGAGCTGTTGTGTATCAGCTTAGAGTCACTTGTATGGACCATCAATGGACAAACGTTTACTGGAAACCCAGTACAAGTGTTGCTTCCTGCTAATACTATTATAGATGACATCAGTGTCGTCGCCACCTACTCTGATGGATCTATCTTCGGAGAAGGCATCACCTTACCACCACTCAATACAGGAGATGGTATCACCAATGATAACATCGCAGTTATGCAAGTAGCTTCAGGTGGTGATACAGAATGTAATGGAGATGTCGAACTAGAAGTCGTCAATCCTGATGACAATCTTACCTACGTATGGACAGATGCTGAAGGAAATCCTGTAGGTATGGGCCCATCCATAATGACCAACACAGGAATCGCTGGAGATATCATTATGGTTAACTATTTTGATAATCCTAATTGTATCATCGGAACAGGTACTATCGTCGTAGAAGATATTTCTATAAGCTTAAATATTGATTCACTCTATGTGATTTGTCCAGGAGATACGACAAATATATACTGCATCACCAGTACAAACTTAGATCAAACGATTACTTACAATTGGAAGCCCGCGGATCAACTGATCGGTGGCGAAGATCAATCTTGTCCTACGATAGGTGTTCCAGAAGATCAGACAGAAGATTTCAGTTTGATACTTTGCACAACAAATAATTTTGGCTGTGAGCGGTCAGATACGATTGACTTTATGGTATCTACACCTGTAGATGGGGCCATCTCTTTTGCTCCAGACTCGTGTGGGTCTCTTACCTATAACTTTATGTCTCCAGAAGGCGTATTCTTAGAAGGATTAATGTGGGACTTTGGAGATGGAAATACCTCTACAGATCCCAATCCGACACATACATATAACGAAGAAGGTGAATTCACTGTAACCCTTGATAGTGATGGTGTTTGTCTTGGAGATATTCCGCCAGTAACCTTGGCAGCTCCAGCATTTCCAATCTTAAATATAGCGGTCGATACTTTGATCTACACTTTTGGTGATACTGTAGAGGTTATAGCAGCAAGCAATGCAGAACCTGCGATTATAAGTTGGTGCAATATGAATGGTGATGTCATAGGAATGGGTAATCCACTTGTCTATGTTCCTGAAACAGACCCAGAAACCATCACAGCCAAGGTCGAAGATCAATTTGGTTGTACAAGCCAAACGGAAGTTGTGCTCATGAGTAACACCTCACTGCCTCCAGTTACAACTACTTCACCTGAAATTGCCTGTATAGATGAGGAGTTTGTCGTTTCATTAGACATTGGAGATGCAAACCCTGCTGATTTTACTTTTGATTGGCAGCCAGCTAACTGTATCGTGGAGGGTCAAGGTACTCAACAGATCAGTGCCGCAACCTCAGAATCGAAAACCTTCTCAGTCGTGATGACCAATACAGAAACGAATCAGGATACCACGATTATGGTTGATGTCCAAATAGAAAATATTCCAATTGGCATCTTTGCAGATAATGGTATACCAGGACAAGGAGGTGAACCGACAGTATGTCAAGGAAGTGAAATCAATCTATCTGCCGAACCATTTGATGCTGATTGTGACTATGAGTGGAGCACAGGAGAAAATGGAGAGACGATTATCGTTGCACCCGAAGAGAATACTACCTTTTCCTTATCCTGTGTGACTGCCAATGGTTGTGAGTTTTCTGCAAGTACTGATATAGAAGTAACGCCACCTCAATGCAATGAAGAGGATGTATTTGTACCAAACGCCTTCTCACCAAATAATGATAATGTCAACGATAGATTGTTTGTAAGAAGTAAATTCATCAGAGAGATGGAGTTCTTTGTAGTCGATAGATGGGGAGAAGAAGTATGGAGAACAACAGATCAAAACCAAGGATGGGATGGACAGTTTGAAGGAGAAGCCTTAGCTCCAGATGCTTATGCTTACTGCCTAATCGTCACCTGTGTCAACGACCAAACTTATACGACTAGAGGAAATGTATCTATCCTAAAGTAGATAGATAAGACGCTAAAAGTAAATTAGAACAAAACACAAAAGGTCAAGCAAAATTTATGCTTGGCCTTTTTTTAATCTAGCGTATTAAGCTTCTTCCTTTTCTGGCTTGAGCTGGGCCGTCATTTCTTTAGAAATAGCACCCTTGACCACTCTCACAAAAGTCTTTTGATCTATCTGCAAGTGTACAATATTCTCTTCAATCTTATTGACGCGGCCAATAATGCCGCTGGTAGTTACAACTTCTTTACCTTTAACTAACTCATTTTCAAAGGCATCTTGATCTTTTCGACGCTTCTGTGCTGGGCGCATAAAGAAGAAGTACATAATCCCGAATACGAGAACATAGAATATCATTGTAATAGAACCGCCTCCTGGCGTGGATGCTTGTAGCAAGATCATAGAAGTCTTATTTGTGGACCAAAAATACATTTCTAATCCAAAATAGAATCTATATTGATACATTATGGTGGATATGAATCAGATTTTTAGCTCTAGAATCTTCTTGATAGGCTATATGGCCGCTGGAAAGTCGACTATTGGAAGAGCACTATCTGAAGCTATAGGTTATGATTTCTTAGATACAGATCAAGCCATCGAAAAGCTCAACGGCCAAATGATTAGTGAGCTCTTCCAAAACAAGGGCGAGCAGTACTTTCGGAATGAAGAGAAGAAAATATTGAAACTGACTACAGATCTAAACCATATTGTGGTTGCTACTGGTGGTGGTATGCCTGTGGCTCCATCCAATATGGACCTAATGAATCAGTCGGGGACTACTGTATTCATCGACACTCGTTTATCTACACTGATTGATCGCATTTCTAAAAACAGCAGTAGACCGCTTCACAACAACAAAAGGGTCCTAGAAGACGAGGTAAAAGCGCTGTACACAAGAAGATTGCCTTACTACAGCCGAGCGCATATTACTGTAACTGGCGATGAGCCTATAGAAGAGACTGTTAATCTGATTCGACGGCAATTGTCTCTTGTTGCTCAAAAAAAGCTTCCATAGTTCTCAGAGGATTGAAAACTGGGACACCATCCACATTATCAGAGTTATCTCTAAGGAGAGCGTAGAGCTGATCAGTTGTGATCGATGGATTATAATATTTCATCAAGCCAATCAGTCCACTCACAAATGGAGTTGCCATAGATGTCCCGCTGTATGCTTCATAGCCATCACTAGGGACCGTCGAATAGATATTGACACCAGGAGCTGCTATCCCTCTTTTTAATCCATTGACAGCATTGGCAAAAGAAGCCAATCGACCATCAGGACCAGTAGCTGTTACAGTGATTACACCTGGTGAGTTAGCAGGGCTATGGCGTCTTGCATCTCGACCAGCATTACCAGCGGCTGTGACGACAATAGCACCTTTGGCGTTGGCATAGGCTATAGCTGCCGCATAAGCCGCCTCACGTTTATCATTGGTGATACCACCCAGACTCATCGAAATGACATCATAACCACGGTCAGCAGCTTCTATTATACCATCAATAATCATTTTTTGTGTACCAATACCTCTATCGCCGAGGACTTTTATACTTGTTACCTTGACAGGCGATTCGGAAGGCAGTAGAGAAGCAATACCAAGATTATTGCCAGTTACGGCAGCAGCTACACCAGCACAATGTGTCCCATGGCCTTTGACATCTTTGTTGTATCTAGTACTAGTGGATTTATAATTTCCTTGGAGGTCTTCGTGTGTGGCTTCCACTCCAGTATCCAGTATTGCAATGATAGATGGTGGCTGAGATGAGATAGACATCCGTTCGCTGACCAATCGATGATAATCTTCAAGCTGTAAGGGCTTAGAGACCCACTGCTTATTTAATTGAGGATCATTGAGGATTTTCTTGTCGTCTAGCACTAATTCTTGCTCAACGTATACCAGCTCATTCATCTCGACATTAGATACCCCTTTGACTTTGCTGAGCTCAGTGATGACTTGCTCTAGATTACTGTTATTATCGATATTGACACCTACATACTCATCCAAGTGGAAGCTACTATCCTGTGGTCTAAATAGGGGATAGGTCAGGTCATAGTCTGCATCCTGTGCTGACATCCAAGCACCAAGATTTTGTTGGTTATCGAATTGTACAAGCAATTCTAAATCCGTATCAACATTGTCAGCATAGACATTGTCTGAACTAGGTATAAAATCTGTGTAATGATGTCCCAGCACAGCTGCAAGACCCAATCCTGCCAATAGAATTTTTATAGTGGTAAAACGCGTGAGTAAAAAGCCAATGCCTATACTTCCTATAATCAGTAGATCAAGACTCATATGCAATCGCTCCGATGGAAACAAGAACAAATACCGACCTAATTCGAAAACAAGCATTGCCAAAGCAACAAAGTGCGCAGACTTATCCTTGGCAAATAAGGCGTAGATTATCAAGATAGTTGCTACAACTAGTAGACTTGTATGAAAGGTAGGTGTTAACGTCAACTGCATATATCACATAATCTAGTGGAAGATAGGGAACTTGTCATTAAGATATCGGTTCATACCACCATACTTAGACAAAGAACCTTATTTTTGCGATGATAAACATTAAAGAGAAATTAAATATGTCAGATACTATCAGAAATTGTACGATAATCGGTTCGGGACCAGCAGGTTATACAGCTGCTATCTATGCAGCTAGAGCAGGTTTAAAGCCCTTATTGTATACAGGAAAAGAACCAGGAGGTCAGCTGATGATCACTACAGATGTAGAAAACTACCCAGGTTATCCTGACGGTCGGACAGGTCCTGAAATGATGATGGACTTCCAGAAGCAAGCGGAGAGATTTGATACTGAAATACGTGGCGAAATGATCACGGCTGTAGACTTTTCAGGACCAGTACACGTATTGACAACGGAGTCAGGTGATATTATACAAACACATACTGTGATCATATCCACAGGTGCAAGTGCCAAATGGCTAGGCTTAGAATCAGAGCAACGTCTTATGAATGTAGGTGTCTCTGCTTGTGCAGTGTGTGATGGCTTTTTCTACAAGGGACAAAAAGTGGCCGTAGTAGGTGCAGGAGATACAGCAGCTGAAGAGGCGACCTATCTCGCTAAGTTATGCCCAGAAGTGCATATGCTTGTCAGAAGAGACGAGATGAGGGCATCTAAGATTATGCAAAAGAGAGTAATGAATACCAAAAACATCACTGTTCACTGGAATACAGAGACTGTAGAAGTACTCGGTAAAGATGCTGTAGAAGGTGTGAAGGTTAAGAATAATAAGACTCAAGAAACTTCTGTATTGGATACGACAGGTTTCTTTGTGGCTATAGGGCACAAGCCTAATACAGGCATCTTTGATAAATGGTTAGATATGGATGATGCAGGTTACCTAATCACCAAGCCAGGTACAACTAAAACCAAAGTCAGTGGTGTATTTGCCTCTGGTGATGCTCAAGATAATGTCTATAGACAAGCAGTTACTGCTGCTGGTACAGGATGTATGGCTGCTCTAGATGCAGAAAGATATCTTGCAGAACATGAAATAGTATAAAACACAACAAGACTAAACGAAACCATATGTCTAAATTCAGAAAAGGAGTATTACACGGTGATGAGGTAACAGCACTCTTAGATCATGCAAATGATAACAACTACGCCATACCAGCAGTCAATGTTGTCGGTACAGATACTGTCAACGCGTGTCTGGAAACCGCACGAGACATCAACTCACCGATAATTATTCAATTCTCCAATGGAGGAGCTAGCTTCTATGCAGGCAAGGGACTATCTAATGAGAATCAAAAAGCGGCCATACTCGGTGGTGTATCAGGTGCAATGCATGTGCACAATATGGCTGAGGCCTATGGTGTCAGCGTTATTCTACATACAGATCATTGCGCTAAAAAATTGTTGCCGTGGATAAGTGGTCTTATTGACGAGAGCGAAAAGTATTATGAAAAGAATGGCCAGCCACTCTACTCATCGCATATGCTGGACTTGTCTGAAGAAACTATAGAAGAGAATCTAGACATCTGTGTAGAGTACTTTAAGAGAATGGACAAGCTAGGTATCACTATAGAGATGGAGCTAGGTGTAACTGGAGGAGAAGAAGATGGGGTAGACAACACAGATGTTGATAGTTCTAAACTCTATACCCAACCCGAAGAAGTTGCTTATGCATATGAGCGCCTGAGTAAAATCAGTGATCGCTTTACCGTAGCGGCGGCCTTCGGAAATGTTCACGGTGTGTATAAGCCGGGCAATGTTTCTCTTCAGCCTATCATCTTGAAGAATTCTCAAGAATATGTCAAGAAGAAATTTGGTCTCAGCAGCGATCAGCCGATAAAGTTTGTATTCCACGGAGGGTCTGGATCTAGCCAAGCAGAAATCAGAGAAGCTATAGATTACGGTGCTGTCAAAATGAATATTGACACAGATCTACAGTGGGCATTTTGGGAAGGTGTAAGAGATTACTATGAGCCACGAGTAGGTTTTATGCAGACACAAATCGGTAATCCTGATGGTGAGGATAAACCCAACAAGAAATCTTATGATCCTAGAAAATGGTTAAGAGAAGGAGAGTTGAGCTTTAAGAAAAGACTAGGAAGAGCATTCGAAGATTTGAACTGTAAAAATCGCGCTGTCTAACTAGCAAAAATGTAAAATGTAAAAAGCCTTGATTATTTATCAGGGCTTTTTTTATACTTACTTGGGAGGGATAACCACACCGAGCTCTTTAGAGAGCAGACTTTTTTGACTTTGCATTTCCATAAAAGCCTTAAGTAAAGTTTCTCTAGTTTGGGAATTTTCTTCATTCGATATTCTTTCAGACAAAATCTTTAACACCTGTGTCATCTTCTTCAACTTGAACATCAAAATCGACATTCTACTATCCTCCCTAAAGTTCCACGCAGGCATCTTCTGATTGAGATAAACACCTTTGCCTATCCAATCTGCAAACTCATAGGGCTCACTTAGAACATCAATGGCCAAAGAAGCTATAGACGGTTCTTGATGATTGATGAAGTAGTCACTTATAGAACCATTCCGCTCGGTCGATTCAACAAAATTGAAGCCCTCTGTGATGACCTGCTTGTACTTTTCATTTTCAAAGTAGCCCATTACGTCAAATATCTCTGTATATATAAGCTCAGCAATAGTGATGTCATCTTCGACCTCATTCTTCCATTCTTTTGTTTTCTCTATCCATAGCTGATGGACATTCTTATCTCCGTGCTCTATAACAATACGAGCGAGGTCACGTTCCTGAAACTCATGTGTGGAGGTATTGACAAATGAGGGCTGTACATGCTTAACTTCATCCTCTGGATAATCTTGCCATTCATCGTAAGCCGCATCTGGGTACTCTTCTCCTGGAAATCCCGCCTCAGAGGGTGGTGGCCCGAGTGAGGGAGTGCCTGTAGCTTCACCTGGAGAAGGGCCTTGGAATGGAGGTGGTTGATTGTCTCGTTCTCTTGATTGCCTACGCTGAGCGCGCTCTTCTTGTACCTGTTTTTGCTTTATCTCAGAGCGTATTGTCTTGTTGACTTCCTTGACAAGTATGGGTTCCGAAACATTTAGTGCTCGGCTACACTGCTGTACATATAGTGAACGCTTTATGGGTTCTCTCACCTTTGCAATGGAGCCTATAATGTCTTGTATTACCTTGGCTTTTTTGATAGGGTCAGACTCAGATTCTTTAAGAAGAAGATCCATCTTAAAGAAGATAAAGTCCTTGGCTTCTTTCTCTATATAGGCCTCAAAACCAGCATTGCCATTGGCCTTGACAAATGAGTCCGGATCTTCGCCGTCAGGTAGGAGAACTAGAGATACATTCATCCCATTTTCTAAGACAAGATCAAGTCCACGCATAGCAGCCTTGACACCGGCTGTATCTCCATCGTATAGAAATGTCACATTATCTGTAAATCGCTTAACCAACCTGACCTGTGCTGATGTCAGTGCAGTCCCAGACGAAGCGACAACATTTTCAATACCATTCTGCACCAAGCTGATCACATCTGTGTAGCCCTCTACAATAAGACAATTCTCTTTTTTTCTGATCGCTGCCTTGGCAAGATGCATACCGTACAGAATCTTACGCTTATTATATATCGGTGTCTCAGGAGAATTGATATACTTGGGTTGACTCTTCTGTGTACTTAAGGTACGACCAGCAAAAGCTATGACCTTTCCAGATACACTATGAATCGGAAACATCACACGATTTCTAAAAAAATCATACCCGCGCTGACTCATCAATCCGACCTCTTTGAGATACGCCTCTTTGAATAGATTAGCTAAGGCTTTGGTGACAAATCCTTTGGAATCATCCAAGGCAAATCCCAACTGAAACTTCTCAATGGTCGCCTCTAGAAACCCCCTTTCTTTGAAGTAGCTCAGTCCGATGAGTTTACCGTCCTGCGTATTGAACAGATTATCTGTATAGTGCTTTAGAGCAAAATCATTGATGATATATAAGCTCTCTTCTTGCTTTTTCTGAGCGGCATACTCTTTATCGTCTTTCTTATTGTCTTCCTCTAGCGTAATATTGTACTTGGCCGCTAAGGCTCTAATGGCTTCAGGAAACGATAGCTGATCGTGCTCCATAATAAACTGCACTGGACCACCACCTTTGCCACATCCAAAGCACTTGTATATATTTTTATTGGGCGATACTGTAAATGAAGGTGTCTTCTCATCATGGAAAGGGCATAAGCCTATCATATTGACACCACGACGCTTAAGGGTGATATAATCTTGGATTAGATCCTCCACCTGCACATTATCAAATACCTCTTGTATACTCTTTTGAGAAATCAACTTACAATCCTAATATTTATGGTCAACAAATATAAGCTTAGTGGATAAAGCTTTGGAACAGGGATATATAACATTATCCACAAAAAAAAGGGAGCCAGACACTAAGGTCCACCTCCCTATTTACTAACTTTTACTCTTGACTATTTTTTGAGCTTATCTAAGTGCTCAGCACCAGATATATTGAGGCCACTAGCCAGCTTGCCGATTTTATCTAAAGGTATCCGACCTTCAAAACTCATTAATACAAAATCTTGGGCACCACCTACAAGAAGCAGAAGCTCATTGACGATGTTACCAGAAGACTCTCTGACAAGAAAAGTGATGTCACTTTCATTCTCTCTCACTGTCATCAGCTCCTCATAGACGGACTTATCAAAACTGTCGTTAAATTCTTTATAGTACTTCTGAGAGTTGACATCAGTTGTCAGAATTTTAAGCCCTTTGAGGTTACCTATCATTTCCATCATCTCAGCGTTATTGGGATCTTCAGAATCCATACTTGATATCATCTGAAACATCTTAGGACTGATATTAATCTGAGTAAAAGACTCATCATCTTGATACTTATCAAAGAATTGCTGCACGCTACTTTGAGATAAAGCAGCAATTGTAGTTAATAGTATGAGACCAAGTGTCAATAGACTCCTCATGGTAGTATTATTTAGGATTAATTCTTAAAGTTAAAGACATTGGTTTTTTCCAATTCCTTGATGTATTTCATAGAAGCTGTTCCCTTGTCATATTTCTTGCCTAAAAAGGCTAGTGCATCCTTCGTTAGCGCCAACGCTTCTTCAGGATCTTGTAGCTCTGTATATTTCCCCTTGTAAGAAGAAGTATCTTCTTGCAGAAAGTTAAAGGCGATCATCATCAACAAAGCCAAGGTAGCTGCCACTCCGACGACCTTGGGGAACATATATCGGACTTTAGGCTTTTGAGACCATTGTATTTGAAGTCGTTCTAATTCTGTCAGATCTCCATCAAACTGGGTATCTTGTTCTGCACTGAAAGCCTCAAACATTGGGATAAGATCTCTATGACTATCCGCAACCTTTTCTGAGGTCAGGTAAGCTCTTAATTGTGCCTCCTCATCTAGTGAAGTTGCAGCGTCTAAGTACTTTTCTACCAGCGCATCCATAGGACTTAACGTTGAAGAATAAATGGCTTCCATCTCCAACTCTTCGGGAAGCGTCATCGTCTTCTGATCAGCATAAAAAGAGAACAGCTCTGCCATATCAAGATGCTCGTCCGCTACCTGCCCAGATACCATATAGGCTTGCAGACGTTGTTCTTCGTCTTGAGTGGTCTCTCCAGACCAGTACCGTTGTATTATATCGTTCATTTCAGTGCTCACGAGGCTCTGTTTTTTAATTGTTGTCTTAATCGAGTTCTGGCTCTATGCAGATACACTTTGACTTTCTCTATGCTAAAACCTGTTATTTCACTTATCTCCTTGTAGGTATAACCCTCAATATCTCTGAGATGTATCACGGTTCTGTGATTTTCAGGTAGTGCATTCACCACTTTCATCACACTTGATAGCTCATCTTTCGCTATTAAGTCCCTTTCGGGGTCTGGTGACTTGGCTTTAATCGCATATTGCTCATCTATGTCTGTCGTCACCATCTTTTTGCCTCTTAGTTTGTCAATGCCCATATTACGGGTTATCGTCATACAATAAGCTGCAGGATTCTCGATTTCTGCCAGTTTCTCTCTTTTATTCCAGATTTTAATCAAGGATTCTTGCACCACATCTTGGGCTTCTTCCTGATTATTGACGACTCTGAGCGCCAATCTGTACATCTTATCCTTTAGTTTATCAACTAATTGGTTAAATTCCTCAACCTGCATTTACTTTCTAATTGACGTTGATCATAGGTTATTGTTACAGTAAAGTAGATATTTTTACCATTCTTCGAGGACTAATATACCTCTACCATTTCGTTACAACGTTCTATACCTAGTTGAAAAAGATCGATAAGCTCATATTAATGGATTTCATTCCACCGTATCTGATGGCATTCTTTGTCGCAGAGTTCGTTTTGGTGATGCAATTCCTATGGAAGTACATCGATGAGATCATTGGCAAAGGGATTTCATTCGGCGTACTACTAGAGCTTATATTCTACTTTGCCGTTAGAATCATCCCTGAGGCTGTCCCAGTAACGATTCTTATCTCCTCGGTAATGGTATTTGGTAACTTGGCTGAGAAATACGAGATATCCAGCCTCAAGTCCGCAGGCATCTCTCTGACTCGAATTATGGCAGGTGGCGTAGCCTTGGCCATATTTACTGCACTATTCTCTCTTCTAGCCTCTAATTATCTCAAGCCCAGAGCCAATTATAAGTTTAAACAAAGGCTCCTAACCGTCACTCGCCAAAAGGCTACCTTGAATATAGAAGAAGGCGTCTTCTCGCAAGAGTTCAAAAACTTCACGATCAATGTAGGGAAGAAAATGCCTGATGGCGAAAAAATAGAAGAAGTCCTGATCTATGACAATACAGCTCAAGACAAGGCTCAAATAAATATGTTGTCTGCCGATAGAGGTAAAATGTACTCTGCCGCCGACAACAGCTCCTTCATTATGGAACTCGAGGACGGAGAGCAATACAGAGAACTCAAACCCAATAAGAAAAAGAACTCCAAACCCTTTATAAGAACAAAGTTTGAAAAATGGACCAAGAACTTTGATATGTCGGACTTTGATGTCACCGCACAAAGTCTTAATAGTTCTAGATCAAAATATGATCTACTCAACTCCTGGCAACTGAGGGAAGCTATAGATTCATTTGATAGACAACTCATAGATAATCAACTGAAAACAGCTTATAATTTTGATGATCTATTGTCCATCGAAGTTAAGAAGGAAGAAGTCACCAAGACCCAAGACAATAATCTCCCAGAATCCGTCAACAAGGCTATAGAGAAAAAAGACAAGCAAGTCAGTGCGAATAAAACTAAACCTAAAAAGGTCGTCAGGCGCAGCAATAAGCAACAGAAGGACAGTCTAGTGTTGTCAGATTATAATTCCTTTATAGAGACTTTCGAGATAAAGGAACAAGCAACTATTATCAAGTCAGCTAAGTACAAAGTACAAAAGACTGGAGATAGTATTACCAAAACGGATAGGGAGAAAAATATTCTGACAAGCACAAGGGCGAGGTACGTTTTACGATTTAATCAACAGTTTAGCTGGGCACTTATCTGTATCGTATTCTTGTTTATCGGAGCTCCTTTGGGGAGTATCGTCAGGAAGGGAGGATATGGTTTCCCCTTGTTGATCTCTATTATCTTCTTTATGATGTTTATCGTGCTCAATATAATGGGAGAAAAACTGAATCGGACTGGTGAAATTAGTCCTATCCTTGCCGCTTGGTTACCCAATATCGTGTTGATCCCAGTAGCAATCTATATCAGTTACAAAGCCTTAAACGACTCCTCTTTTAGCAATCCATTCAAGAAGATATTTCGCCAGATGTAAGGGGTTATAAATACTCAAGTCCCTATTTATTTTCTAAGACGGCAAACGATAAGCCCTCGATTGATGTATCCTCAGTAATGTCTTCTATCCCTCGTCCGAGTATTCTAGACTTAATGAAATCTATAGTGGTGCCTGTCTCGGATTCATTCACTTGTAGATGTAGCTTGGGATGCAGATCCAGGACTTGATCTACAATCTTACCCTCTGTCTGCTTAAGGATATCCATCAGTCGACCCATATGTACATAATCAAAGCTTATCTCAATCTTAAGCGTATTGTATAGGGTTACAATTTCAGCAGCCTCTATAGAAAGAAGTGCCCCTTGCTTGTAAGCATTGATCAGTCCCGATACACCCAACTTGGTACCTCCATAGTAGCGGACAACGATACAACCCACATCAACGAGCTCTGCACTCAGAAGTTGATTAAAGATGGGCTTCCCCGCAGAACCAGAGGGCTCTCCATCATCACTCGACCGCTCTAGACCAGATCGCAATCTGAATCCCCAGCAATGGTGTCTGGCTTTGAGGTGCTGCGCTCTCAGCTCTGCCTGACGGTTGTGAAACTGCGCCTCTTCTGTGATAGGAAATATATAACCAAGGAATTTAGATCCGCGATCTTTGAACTCTCCAGTTGATTCCCTGGCTATGGATCGGTACGCATCACGCATTAGGCAGAAATCAAATAGACGACAAGAAAAGCCAGTAGTAGTCCAATCCGATTGAGATTAGATAATTTTTCTTTGAAGAAAAGCATCCCCACTATAGCCGTAAAAAAGATGACACCTATATTATTAAGGGGGAAAAGTACAGAGCCGTCCCAACCCAATTCTAGACCTCTAATCAAAAGGTATATTGTGAAAAAATTGGGGATACCTATCAAGATACCAGCAAGAATTTCTTTGGGCTTTATCTTAACAATCTTTCCAGTCAATAGCATAAATAAGAGACCGATACAACCTGCCATAAAGAAGAGTATAGTCACAAAATCAACCCCAGCATCTACGACTTTACCAGTTTGTTCGGTATAGAAAAGTGTCACTTCTATAAAGCCACTTCCAAAGAGGACAACCAGTGGCAACCACCAATATTTTTTGAGATCGGCCTGATGTTCTACATTACTTTTAGAAGGGATATTAATCAGTATGATAGATACTACTGCGAGGACTATCGCTATTATCTTAGGTGGAGTCGCTGTCTCACCAAAAATCATCCATCCTGCTAGTACCGGAAACAGTAAGGACAGTTTCTGGAATACCCCAGTTATGATCATACCTACTTTCTGAGTGGAGTAAGCATTGACATTAAAAAAGATAATGAAAGTGAGACTAAGGAATAGGGCATAGATAAACCAGTCCGTCTCGACAATTCCGGCATTGAGAGGACTACCCCTATTCACTATACTGCCGACAACAAAGCAAGTGAAATAATTGACAACAATAGCGTGCAGATTGGTAATACCAAATCTAGGCAAGAGCCTAAACTCTATCGCCAACAACACATTACTGATGATTAGAATGACTATTAACAGATTATTGGATTTTTGTATACAATTGAATCACAGGTAGTTAAGAACAAAAAGACAATCTTTGTGGTTAGAGACTAGCCTGTAACTAAATAAAAAAAACACCGCAAACTACTAATAATCAATTACTTATAGATAAGATAAAAATTAGTTTTTAGTAGGCATCAGCTTATATTTGCGAAAAAATCAAACCTTTGGAGACAGTAGATCAATATGATGAGATTCTGAAAGCGTGTCGAAAGATATTTGAACTCAAGACAAAGGACTATGGGACCGCTTGGCGTATCCTCAGACCAGCCTCATTGACTGATCAAATTTTTATCAAGGCATCGAGGATCAGAAGCATCCAGCAGAAGCAGACAATGCGTGTTAATGAGAGTATCGAGGGGGAATTCTTAGCTATAGTTAACTACAGTATTATGTCTATGATCCAACTCGATCATCCACCACAGGGACAGTACGAGCTAGATGTAGAAACGGCTTTTGGATATTATAGTACATATGCATCTGAAACCAAGCAGCTAATGCTCCAAAAAAATCACGATTATGGTGAGGCTTGGCGAGAGATGCGGGTGAGCAGTATGACGGACCTCATCCTTATGAAATTACTCAGAATAAAGCAGATAGAAGAAAACGAAGGGAAGACCCTCGTGTCCGAAGGCCTCAAAGCCAACTACCAAGACATAATGAACTACTCCATCTTTTGTCTCATTTTATTATCAGAAAAATCTTAATCCTAGATACACTAAAAAAGCAATTATGACGCTTACGACACTCCTTACCAATATAGGTATAGTTTCTATTATTCTCACACTAGTGATGGTCTTTGTACTGAAAAACACAAAGTCCCCAGTGCTGAGTCTTCTACAAAATTTTTGTGGTGTCCTGTTTGTATTTTCTGGTTGGGTCAAAGCAGTAGATCCTCTGGGTACAGCTTACAAGATGAAAGACTACTTTGGAGAATTCGAAAGTCTCTTTGATGGAACCGCTATGAGCTTCCTAGCACCGCTCTTTCCTTTGATGGGCGAGTATGTCGTAGCTTTTTCAGTTATTATGATTGTGTTTGAGATCGTCCTAGGACTGATGTTAATTATGGGCCATGCACCGAAATTTACTTCTTGGGCCTTTTTACTCTTGGTGCTGTTCTTTACAGTATTGACAGGCTTTACCTTCTTGACAGGTTATGTGCCTAATGATGCGCATTTCTTTGAATTTGGTAAGTGGGCTGCGCACGACGAAAACAATATGAAGGTAAAAGACTGTGGTTGCTTTGGTGATTTTATCAAGTTGGTGCCATTTACCTCTTTTATGAAGGATATATTCCTTCTCATCCCGGCATTCATTTTTCTGTTTGCCAGTAAGAAGATGCACGAGCTCTTTAGCACGAAGATCAGAAGAGGTATTGTTTTGCTCTCATTGATAGGGATTACGCTTTACTGTTTTACGAATTATGTATGGGATATTCCACACGCGGACTTTAGACCTTTCAGAAAAGGTGTCAATGTCAAGAATGTAATGGCTATAGAACAAGCTGCTCAGGCCAAAGTAGTGATCACAGACTGGAAGATGAAACATAATGAAACGGGAGAGATGATCACTGTTTCTAATGCTGACTACATGGGCAAGGACCCTGAGAAAAACTATAAAAAGTACAAAGGCGTCTATACAGTTACAGATCAGATCAGATCTAAGCCAGAACTAGAACCAACCAAGATTAGTGACTTCCTGATAGAAGACAAGGATGGCAATGACCTCACGCAAGATATCATTGCGCATCAGGGAGCCAATTTATTGATTGTCAACTACAAGCTAAAAGGGGACGGTGTTCCCAGCAAGAGAATCGTCAAGGATAGCATCTTTACTATCGATACTGTTTCTACTGATCCACTTGAGGTGACTAGACAATTTGACAAGATTGTAGAACGAGAGGAAGAGTATATGGATTACGTGTGGGATAAGGATTACTTGAAAAAGCACGCCAAACTCAAGCCTTTTACCGATGCAGCCAAGCAAGCAGGACTACCAGTCGTCATGGCGATAGGGGGCGCCGACGAGATGATGATAGCAGCCTTTGATGAAGACACAGGACTAGACCTCACCTATGGTATGGCTGATGATATTCTACTTAAGACCATCGTCAGGTCTAATCCAGGGATTGTACTCTTTAAGGATGGTGTTATTATCGAAAAATGGCATATCAAAAAACTGCCTTCGTTTGAATCTGTAAAAAGTCAGTATCTACAGTAAAAGCTAGGCCCTAGAAGCCACCAATACAAACTTGTATAGTTTATGTCGTCCTACAGTTACAATCTGTAAGGTCACTTAGACAGATGATTCTGCTTTGCTGTTGTCTTATACACAGAATCATATCTAAATGAAAATTCTAGTGCTCATCATATTATTTTTCACTTCAGCACTTTACACCAATGCTGAGGGAACTGCCTTTCCTGTCAAGTTGATAGTAGATAAGGAGGTAATCGTCTCTACAGTTGACAGTGGCGCTGATACCTATGATATATTTGAAAGTGCCCTGTATAATTCTGAAGATGCGGTTTTGGAATTTTTATCCTGTAAAAAGATTTCCCTAATAAGAATATTTGATAAAAAGGGACAGCTTGAATTCCAACTTCCCGTTATGTCTACTAGTGTAAAATTGAGTAAGAGCCTGTTTGGGCAAGGCGAGTATATGCTCGGCTTTATTGTAGATGGTATGGAAGACGTCCACTTGACACATGTCAATTTTTTATAGACAACAAGATATTTCAGTCCAATAAGAAAAAGCCGCTCTCAGCTAATTGCTTGAGGGCTGTTTTTTGTTTGTACCTTTGTGCTTGTGTCAGATAAGAAAAAGCCCCTCATTAAAACCAACTTCCACCCGCGTAACAAGCATAGAGAAGGATACGATTTTGGTCTACTTAGTAAAGCCTATCCTGCGCTAGAGCCGTTTGTAAGGCCCAATAAATACGGCAACATATCCATCGATTACGGTGACCCTCAGGCTGTCAAAGCCCTCAATACAGCCTTACTCGCCGCCCACTACGACATACAAGATTGGGATATTCCCGACGGATATCTCTGTCCAGCCATCCCCGGCAGATCGGACTATATACACTATATCGCGGATCTACTTAGCTATGTCAACACTAAAGGCATCCCTCGGGGCCCTCAGATCAAGGCACTCGATATAGGCGCAGGTGCTAGTGCTGTCTATGCCTTAGTCGGCGCAAGAAGTTATCGCTGGTCTTTTATAGCTTCCGATATAGACAAAAAAGCCATCGATAATATCGATAAGATTATCAAAGCCAATCCGACCCTCAAGGATCACCTCAAATCCAGACACCAGGGCAATCCAAAAAAGATGTTTAAAGGGGTCATCCAAAAAGATGAGTACTACGATGTCTCCATCTGCAACCCGCCGTACTATACCTCAGCAGAAGAAGCGAAGGCCTCCACCACAAGAAAATTCAACAATCTACACAAAGGCAAAGGCGGACCTGTAGTCTCTAATTTTGGCGGTAACAATAAAGAGTTGTGGTGTGAAGGGGGCGAACTCTATTTTATCCTCAATATGATCCGAGAGAGCAAAGCCTTCGAAAAACAGGTACTGCTCTTCTCCTCACTCGTCTCCAATAAAGATCACCTTGACCATCTCACAGATGAACTCAAGCGGGTAGGGGCGACACAACATCAAGTCGTCAAAATGGCCCAAGGCAATAAACGCAGTAGAATCCTCAGTTGGACCTTCCTTAACGACAAGGAGATCAAAGCGTGGACGGGATATCGTTGGGCCTAGTGTTAGGCTAATTGTCTTGATCACTGATCACCATACCCATACTTGCCATTCCACAACTTGCTGAGGTAGGCTTTGAGTTTGGATTCAGCACCATTGTCTCCGGGTGCATAGAAGGTGGTATCCTTGAGTTCCTCTGGCAGGTACTCCTCGTGGACAAAATTATCTTGGCCATCGTGAGCATAGTTGTAATTGCCACCATAGCCTAGATCTTTCATCAAGTCAGTCGGGGCATTGCGCAGTTTGAGTGGGATAGAAAGATTACCCGTTTCCTTGATAGCAGCGAGCGCTTTATTAATCGCCATATAGGAAGCATTGCTTTTGGGGCTGGCAGCGAGGTAGACGGCACACTGGGACATAATAATACGGCCCTCTGGCATACCTACTTGATGGACAGCCTGGAAAGTGCTATTGGCGAGTAGGAGAGCATTAGGGTTGGCTAGACCAATATCTTCTGAGGCTAGTATAATCATACGTCTACAGATGAAGCGCGGATCTTCACCTCCTGCAATCATCCGCGCTAAGTAATAGACTGCGGCATTGGGGTCTGAACCTCTTACAGATTTGATAAAGGCAGAGATGATATCATAGTGTTGCTCGCCAGTCTTATCATACAGGCTGATGTTTTGCTGGATTCTCCTCTCGACTTCTTCATCATTGATGCGTACAGGTTGATCGTCATCAAAACTTCCGACTATTAACTCTAATAAGTTGTAGAGCTTTCTGCCATCACCACCACTATATTTTAGCAGGGCTTCTGTCTCTAGAAGTTGGATATCTCTAGACTTAAGCGTCTCATCTGTGGCGATGGCTGTATCTATCATCCTATTGAGATCCTCCTTGCCGAGGTGTTCTAGGATGTAGACTTGACATCTAGAGAGCAGGGCAGATATTACTTCAAAAGAAGGATTCTCAGTAGTAGCACCGATAAGTGTAACAATGCCTTTCTCTACGGCTCCGAGCAAAGCATCTTGTTGTGACTTAGAGAATCTATGTATCTCATCTATAAAGAGTATCGGCGATTCTGTGGCAAAGAGGTGTTTGCTCTCCGCTTGCTTGATGGCTTCACGGACATCTTTGACACCGGAATTGATAGCACTCAGTTGAAAGAAATTACGTCCAGATGTCTGGGCAATGATATTGGCTAGTGTCGTCTTACCCACACCTGGAGGTCCCCAAAATATCATAGATGGTATCCGTCCAGATTTGATGACTTTGGTGAGTACACCTTGTGGGCCGATCAATTTTTCTTGACCGATATAGTCATCAAGGGTTTGGGGTCGCATTCTTTCTGCCAGTGGCTGCATATCTTCGTCTTATGAGACAGGTGACTAAAATAATCTTTTATGACAGTATCCGTACCTGAGATAACCAACTTACTGACCTCTGCCTTACAAGCAGCCAGCAATCCCATCGATGCAGACAAGATGGAGGCCTATATGAAAAACCGATTTCCCTTCTATGGGGTTAAGGCCCCTGCACGTACAGCGTTATTAAGACCCATCTTGAAAACATACAAAGCAAATATCACAGAACAGATACAACCTCTAGTCCACAATCTATGGCAACAACCAGCAAGAGAATATCAGATGTTGGCTATGGAGCTACTTGGAAAATGTCAAAAGAACTTTACGCCAACAGATCTTCCCTTTGTCGAGGAGCTCATCACCACTAAATCGTGGTGGGATACTGTAGATTATCTCGCCTCCAATACAATAGGACACATACTTGCCTTAGATGCGGGACTGGCTCGTAATACGGCCCATAAGTATATAGAAAGTGAAAATCTCTGGCTTAGAAGAACAGCCCTGTTGTTTCAGCTTAAGTATAAAGATCAGGTAGATGAGCAGTTGCTCTATGCTCTGATAGATAAAAGCTTAGGCGAACAAGAGTTCTTCATCAGGAAGGCCTGCGGGTGGGCGCTACGCCAATATTCTAAGTATAACCACAAGTCCGTTAAAGCCTATATGGAAGCAAATAAGGAAAAAATGTCTACCCTCACTTGGAGAGAGGGGAGTAAGTATCTGTAAATCAGTTAGTTAAATAAATTGATGGTATCTATATTATTATTGCTGACAAGGATGTTTGATATTACTATCAGAGGTAGTATATTTGCCATCCCTTAGGAAATAGCTCTTAAGGTGTATTGAAATAAGCAAGGTCCAGTTTCTTCGAGAAACTAGAAATTGCAACTATGCGAAAGTAGCTCAGCTGGTAGAGCACGACCTTGCCAAGGTCGGGGTCGCGGGTTCGAATCCCGTCTTTCGCTCTCCTCTAATTCGAATGTCCAGCGTTCGGATCCACAAAGTAGGCCCGGGTGGTGGAATTGGTAGACACGTTGGACTTAAAATCCAATGACTTCACGGTCGTGCGGGTTCAAGTCCCGCTCTGGGTACTTTTTGTTCTTCTTTTGTTATTACTCAAAAGTTTGGTTTTTCTTAGTTCCTTCTTGAACGTTAACTTTTAGAAGGTAGCTAACTTTATGACTCAAGTTGATAGAAGAAAAAGTTCTTACTGGTCCTTAACTATTATTATGCTTTGATAATACTCAGTTTCTTCTAAGTGCAATTTTAGTAAATACAGGCCAGACATTAGATTAGTACAATCCAATTCCATTCGATTATTACCTTTTTCAACGATAGAATTACATACGAGTGAATTACCTTCGTAAGAATAAATATTTATTAAATCTGCATAACCTGGAAGTTCCAAAGTTATTAGTCCATTTGAAGGATTAGGGAATATTTGTACTTTTCCCTCTAAGTCACTTATACTTGAACTACCATCTATTTCTATAAGTTGTTCAGAGAAGCTTTCACCACATTGATTCTCAGTCGTAACACTAGCAATATAAACTCCTGGAGCGGCATATGTATGGTTGATAATACTCCCTTCTAATGTATTACCATCTCCCAAATTCCATTGATAAACGTTCTCTTGTTCAGGGTCATTTATACTTAATGTAACTTCGAATTCACTATTGTTTTCAATGGAGAAATCTGTAGTAGGAGTATCACTTGCAAATATATATTCTGGGTAAGTCATTTCATCTGAGTATGTTGTATTTGATGAACGCAGATAAACATGAAATTCTCCTTTTGAACTGTATGAAACTATAGGATTCTTCTCTAAAGAAGTTGAAGGATTTCCATTTGGAAATTCCCAATAAAATATATCAGCAATACCTGAAGTGACATCAGCATCAAAGTTTACTTCAAATGGAATACAACCTTCATTTATATTAGAGTTGATGGTAACGGAGATAGGCATATCAAATGGTAATATTACTACCTCTTTATTTATACTCCTTGTCCCACATTCATTGGTGGCTGATAAGGTAACAGTATAAGTACCTGAATCTGCATATTCATGAAATGCATTTATTCCTGTTGTTGATATTTGACTACTAAATTCCCATATATAGGACACTTGTTGTTCCGGGTTAAGTACTGTTACATTTATTCCATTTTCACCAATTAAGTCAATGGTGAAGTCTGGACTAGGCAATTCTAATATTTCTATATAATCTTCAAAAATGATAGTGTCTGATTGGAAGGTGTCGAATACTACTAATGTTGTCGAGTAAACGCCAGATTCTGTATAAGATATAATAGGATCCTTTTCATTGGAAATAGAGGGTGTACCACCCTCAAAACTCCACAAATAACTATTATCTGTACCTGAACTAGAATCCAAGTATTTTACAGTCAATGGACTACATCCAGCTTGTGTGTCAGATTCAAAATTAGCAACTATCGGAACGAACGGCGTGTGAACGGATGTAATATAGTATGGAGAATAAAGAATTGTATCTCCAGAAATAAGTCTTTCAGGTACGGAGGACACTACTAGGTAATAAATCCCACTAGGTATTTCAGTTACAATTTCTTTGTAGTCTTCTGCATCAAAGTTGGATGTAGCAATGAGCTCTTCATTTTCATCAAAAAGATACATTCCAGAATTAGGTGATGACATTCCTATTAATCCAATCTGTAAGGTTCCTAATTCATCTATGGTGAAGAAATAAGAATCAGAATCATTATTAACTAAAATATTGGCGTGAGGTGTACTGAATTCAGAATATAATTCACCGATTGAAATTTCATAAGGAATATCTACTTGCTGATCCAGACCTTGTAATACACCTTGAATATTTTGATGAATGCTTCTGTGATCTTCACTTACATAATATATCGGTGCAACTGGACTCTGTAAAGGAGGAGTTGCAAACAGATAATTGTTCAAATTAGCGCTAGCGTCTGATACAACATCATAAATGAAAAGATCTAATCCAGTTGCAATCGAGCAACTGTATGAAATGTTTCTCGGAGTAGACTTTTGATTTATGCCTACAACAATATCAAGAACGCCATTGCAGTTGACGTCTCTATTATAGTATGAATTGGGATCTAACAATAACTCAGAACCTCCGTCAATATAAGTCCCTACAGATGGCCAGCTATCAAATGCAAGATCACGTATTGCCTCTGAACTACTGTCGTTATCAGTAAAAACATCAACTAGGAGTGGGATATTATTGCTGCCAGAATGAGGAGAATCAAGTGTATGTACTTTTGCAATATGATGTTGGCCATCATCCTGCCATTTGTCTTGATTCTGAATGTATTCTCTAGCCGCTAAACCACCCATACTGTGTCCAACGAGTATTACTTTATCTTTACCTGTAGTTTCAAGAACTCTTCTCACAGCTTCCCTCACAGCCCAACCTTGCTTTACAATAGCTGATTGGTTGCTTTGAACGTCAGATTGATCAGATGGGTATCTTATAAAACCAGAACTGATATCAAAATTAACAGTGTAGATATCACCTCTTCTAATAGTGTTTACGAAATCTGATTCTGAAAAGTATGAACCTGCATCAGAGGTAAACACATTGCCGTCCGGATTTAAACAATAGTGAAGACTTCCTCCATCCACATATCCGTACTTTTCTTCATAATGACTTATTGCTGTATTCCATATATTGTCGTTACTACCTAGTCCATGCAAGAAAATAATAGGATAGGGTGATTTCAAAAATACATCACTGCCAGTCAAGACATTAATAAATTCTGAAGAAGGACCTTGTCCTGTAAAAGCATTGTTATTCTCATCACTTTCTAACTCTTCTGAAAATCTATCAACCCAAATACCAATGCGATATATATCACTGCTAATATTGTGAGGGACAGTCATTAAAAAGAATATAGTATCTGTCTCAAAAGGCTCCAATTGATGGACCGAAACAAAGCCCTGTAGATTAGAGTCATTCAGTGAGTTACCTTGATAAAGATGGAACGAAGCTTTTGTTTGGTATGCAGTACTATTTCCTATGTTTTGGACATATGCAGATGCCAAAACATAACCTCCCTTGTTCACTTCGTCGAGATTAAATCCAAATGCTGTCACAGTTAAGTCAGGCTGAGCATTTACCCGAAGACAGAAAATAACCAAAACACAAACTACAATAGGCAAGTATTTCATAAATATAACAATTGTGATCTTTGGTTAAAGATAATTGCTATAGCGTATATACTATGAATCAGGAAGAATCTTTTGGTCCATTTTTCAAGGTAGTATTAAACAACCATTTTAGTATAGTGTACTTTCATACACATCAATTCTACTCCACAACCCTAGCCCCTGCAGGCATCGCCAGTTGTTGTTTTGTAAATGGTTGATCTGAAACCATCACCTGCGTAAACTCTCTCGTGTTTCTAAGCTCTGTAATTTTTCCTTCTTCTGTCTTGTACCAACTCAGTGAATTAGGCAACTTAAGCCCATTAAAATTTTTCCAATCGTTATATCTAATCCAAGAAATCTTATCACTCTTTTCTCCAGAGAAAAACGTCACTGTATAACCTAACCACGCCATCTCATAAGTCGTAGGATCATAATGAATGAAATATTCATCCTCAGGACTGACACCTACACCAGCACCATAAGAAATTCTATATCCGGGATACTCCACACCATCAAAACTGAGTGGTTGCGTCGTCGTATACTTTATGCCTTCATCCGCTAATACAAAAGGCATTGCATAGAAGTAGAACATAAGATTGGTATAAAACTTAGGATTACTTTTGTAAGACGTATCTGCAACGACCCAGTAATTGGTGCCGTCATAACCGGACTCGAAAGTAGCCGCTTTGATACGTTCTGCTCTTGATTGGAGATCAATCATCTGCGACTCATTGCCTTCTTC
Source organism: uncultured Saprospiraceae bacterium (assembly GCA_937929835.1). Lineage (GTDB taxonomy): Bacteria > Bacteroidota > Bacteroidia > Chitinophagales > Saprospiraceae > RFSX01. Next base: position 35,630 of record CALFUU010000054.1, read on the forward strand.
CTTGACGATCTCATAGCGCATAGACTTCATAGACTTCCACTTTGCCAAAGAACCGTGATTGGCGAATACCTTATCTAGTGCATCAGGGTAATCTATGTTGGGCTTAGCAGCCATAGTGTCAGCAGCCTTCTCAGCCATCTTTTTGGCGCCCGTATCATTACAAGCATAACTAAGAAATACAACAGAAAGAAATAACAAGAACTTATACATTGGTCTACAATATTTTATTGTTTGTTAAATAGGAAAGTGCCAAATATCTAAAGATTTAGACCCTTTTAAGTTCAACACGAGAAGAGATTTCATACTATATCGACTAAAAAAATGAGTAAATCACAAAGAATACTTAGCTAGAATCCTCAAATAGATGCTTACAATAAGATTACAAAGACATCATTTTACTTAAATTGGTAGACCGAACAGCCCAGACAAATTGAAGTTCTATTGTAATCGGACCTTATACACAATGAATACTAAAAAGACACTATATGCACTATTCTTGGGGATATGCTTGAGTTCTCTGATACTCTGGAGTAGTGATGACCCCACTGCCTCGCCTTCCGCAGAGCCTCCAACGGAAACAAAGGAAACTCCCTTTGATCTAATGATGCAGGTCTTGACGCATCAGCGTTGTGTGAACTGTCACCCCGCAGGCGATAGACCACGCAAAGGAGATGATAGTCATATTACTAGAGCATTGGGCATTCCTAGAGGCAATGATGGGCACGGCCTACAGAGTATAAGCTGCGGCACCTGCCACACTACAGAAAACAATGACTACTCTGGTGTCCCTGGAGCCCCTGACTGGGCCTTAGCACCGGAGAGTATGACTTGGGAAGGCAAGACGCGTGTGGAGATAGCAGAACAAATGATGGATCCCCAACGGAATGGTGGTAAGTCCCCTCAAGAAATAATGAAACATCTTACAGAGCACGAATTGGTGCTATGGGCTTGGGAGCCAGGCATAGATGCTGAGGGCCTACCTCGCGAAAAGCCACCGGTATCCAAAAAAGATTTTATCACAGCTGTCAAAGAGTGGATAGCCTCTGGCGCTATCATCCCAGAAGCATAAACTAAGGAGAAGCAAGAATGAAAATTACTTTCAACATAAACGGAGAGCCTAGAAGCATAGACACTGACGGAGAAGCACCCTTGCTCTGGGTCATCCGCGACGGACTAAATCTTAAAGGCACTAAATACGGATGTGGTAAGGCCGCCTGTGGCGCCTGTACTATTCACGTAGATGGGATGCAAGTGCGATCGTGTTCATATCCAGCCAAGTTTGCCGAAGGCAAAGAGATAACCACTATAGAGGGTCTCAGCCAAGGAGACAACTTACATCCCGTACAGCAAGCGTGGATCGACGAGGTCGTACCCCAGTGCGGTTATTGCCAGCCCGGATTTATGATGGCCACAGCAGCTCTCCTCAAGGAGATCCCCAATCCAACTGATGAAGACATCGACAACAACATCATCAATGTCTGTAGGTGTGCAACGTACTACCGTATGCGTAAAGCCATTCATAAAGCCGCGGCTCTAGCTAAACAAAACCCTTCAGAATAAGCGCATATGTCTAAAGGAAAGAAACAAAAGAAAGGAATCAAAAGGAGAATGTTTCTCAAGAGATCAGGTGTCGGCATAGGTTTGATGATAGGCGGTGTATGGCTTACAAGAAACCCTATCCGACGAACAATTATCAAAACGAGTGAAACCCTCGTTGTCCCTTACGCAGGACCGACCTCTGATCCACTACTCTGGCTACAAATCACGCCAGATAATAATCTAATACTCCATAGCTCTAAGGTAGAAATGGGTCAAGGCACCTTTACTGGCTTGGCGCAGATCGTTGCGGATGAAATGGGTCTGCCCATAGAAAAAATAAAAGTCGTCCACGCTGAAACCAAAGCGGGTAACCTAGATCCATTTGGAACGGGAGGCAGTATGTCTATAGCCAGCCTTTGGGTTCCTCTAAGAGAAATGGCGGCGACACTAAATCTGATGTTACTTAATAAAGCAGCAGAAAAATTATCGGTAAATCCAGATACGCTTAGATTAGAGGGTGGTACAATCACTGACGGCTCACAATCATTGACTTATGGTCAGATAGTAGCAGACGTCACAGAGTGGGATATCCCCAGTACGCCACCACTGAAGAAAAGGTCAGAATATACTTACCTCGGAAAACCCGTACCACGAGTAGACCTCAAAGAAAAAGTAATGGGGGCTCCGATATTTGGAATAGATGCTGAGTATCCGGATATGCTATATGCCTCAGTTGTTAGATCTAGACTGATAGATGCGCAGATGCAAAATTTTGATACCACCGAAGCGGAAAGGATGCCAGGCGTTATTAAAATCTATCAAGACGAGGACTTCATAGGTGTTATTGCAGAGACCCATATCCAAGCAGAAACGGCTCGTAAAAAAATAAAATTTGACTACAACAAAAATGCAGACTGGAGCCTAGCGGATATTGAAGAAAAAATAACTGTTGGAAACGGAAATAAAACCATCGTCCAAAAAGAGGGGCCAATAGTAGAGGACATCGATGAGGATGCCGAGATAATAGAATTAGCATTTCGCTCGTCCATAGGGGCACATGCACAGATGGAACCTAATGGTGCAGTAGCCAACTATCAAGAAGGAAATCTAGAAATAAAAGTCTCTACGCAAGTCCCCCAGTTAACGCAGTCCGAAGTAGCTAAGGCGATGGGAATGTCTAAGAAAGAGGTCAATATCATCCCTACTTTTTTAGGGGGAGGCTTTGGCAGACGGCTACACACACCCAATGCCATACAAGCCGCTAAGATGTCTAAGGCTATCGGTAGACCCGTCAAATCCTTTTTTGATCGACAACAAGAATTCCAAAACGATACCTTCAGGCCACCGACACATCACGTAATGAAGGCAGCGGTGAAGGACGGGGAGATACTCGGTATAGAGCACCAGTTTGCCAGTGGAGATACCTTGTTTAATTCTGCAATGGACCCTGGAATAGAGAGAGTTGTCAGGGCAGATATCGGCTCAGTGAGAGGCGGAACGATTATCTATGATGGGATGCCAAGAAGAGCCACCTACTATCACGTTGACTTGCCATTTGCGACCAGCTTCTGGAGAAGTCTTGGCTTATTGGCCAATGCCTTTGCTATTGAGAGTTTTATCGATGAGTTGGCCCTCAAGACCAAACAAAGTCCAGTAGACCTGCGACTCCAATATATGAGGGATGACAATCCCTATATCGTCAGAGCCAAAAAGGTTCTGAAAACCTGTGCACAGAAAGCGGGCTATACAGATGAGGTAAAAGATGGAAGAGCAATGGGTATCGCCTTGACTATAGACACGGGCAGTCCTTGTGCCCACGTAGCAGAAGTGTCGATAGTGGAAGGTAGCATCAAGATCCATAAAGTCACTGCAGTACTAGACTGTGGCATTGCTGTCAATCCAGATCAAGTTAGAGCACAGGTAGAGGGCTGTGTGTGTATGGGTATAAGTGCTGCCTTATACGAGAAGATGGACTTAAAGGAGAACAAGCTGTTTCCTATCAACTACGGCTCCTATGATATGGCGTTGATGCGGGATACTCCTAAAGAAATAGACGTTGTCTTGATTGAAGGCATCGACAAGCCTGGACCTGTAGGAGAGCCTCCTCTCGGACCTATAGGTGCGGCTATATCTAATGCCCTCAGAAGATTAACTGGAGAGCGGTTGACTCAGATGCCCTTGTCTGCATTTATAAGTTAGTTGACATTGAATGTAATGATGAGTAAATTATTCTTATTGCTTATTTTCCTAAGTTGTTCTGACAACCAGAAAAATATAGAAGAGATTGAGAAGGGGATAGAATTAGGCTTCATATCTAATCTTCCTTTCAATTTCAAAATTCCTGACGAGACTATAGTCTTGGATCGTGAGCTCACTGAGGTATCAGGACTGGCCTATGATGCTCAATCAAATACTTTCCTTTGTCATAATGACGAGCAATCCAAAGTATATTATTTAGACAAGTATCTTCAGCCTATTAACTCAAGCAAATGGGGTAGAAAGGGTGATTTTGAAGCTATAGAAATACGAGAGAATACCATCTACTTTCTCAAAAGTAACGGGACACTTTATCTCCATAATAAAACCACCCAAGAAGTAGAAATCCTAAAAACACCCCTAAAAAACATACAAGAATCAGAAGGTTTATGCTTCGACTATCAATCCAACAACACTTTATTAATAGCCTGCAAAGGCAATCCACTGAAATCTAAAGATCAAAAAAATACAAAGTGCATCTATAGTTATGACATCAACAAGCAATCGCTCAATGACGAACCCAAGCTTACAATATCTATTGATACACTAGCTGATTTTAAAAAAACGAAACTCAAAAAAAAGCTAAGCTCAAAACAAAACTCAAAGTTGAAAAAATTTGCACCCTCCGCCATTGCAGTAGATCCCTTTTCTGGAGATTATTATATTACATCAGCAAGAGGGTCATCACTCATTATCTACGATAAGCAACAACAACTCAAAGACGTCATCTTCCTTAACGCAACAACCATCCCACAACCAGAGGGCCTAACTTTTGATGAGGCAGGCAACCTGTATATTGCAACGGAAGGACAAAGGAGTAGTGGAAAAATATTTAAGTTCCTACGGCGTCTCCAATAGCCAACAATACGGTTTTAGGCCAACATATATCCACCATCGGCAGTATAGCAGGCTCCAGTGACATAACTCGAGGCACTTGATGCCAAGAACAATGCCAATCCTGAAATCTCATCAGGTTGTGCCATACGCTGCAAAGGCAACTGCTTCGTAAATGCTTTCAACATATCTTCGTTAGCCCAGATCGCTTTACTGAATTTAGTTTGTATGAGCCCAGGACAGATGGCATTAGATCGGATACCAGATCGACCCCATTCCTTGGCTTGAGACTTGGTCAGCATTATCAATGCCGCCTTAGAAATAGAATAGAGTCCAAGACCAAATGAAGGCTTAAGACCTTCTACAGAAGCAATGTTTATAACAGAACCTCCTCCACGTTCTTTCATCATCGGTAGACATAAGTTGGAAAGAGTAAACGCAGCACGAACATTCACATTCATAATTTTATCAAAAACCTCAGTCGTATTTTCAGAGAGTTGCCCAAAAACTGGATTGGTAGCTGCATTATTGATCAAGATATCTACTCCTCCACAAGTGTCTTGAGCAAACTGGGCTAATGCTCTAAGCTGTTCCTCTTCTCCTACATTACAAGCTTGGGCATAAGCCTGACCACCAGAATCAATAATCTCATTGGCCACTAGCTCTATGGCTTCTTGAGAACGACTACTTACGATAACTTGAGCACCATTAGCCGCAAGGAACTTAGCAATACTGGCCCCTATGCCCTTAGATGAGCCCGTAATCAAAGCTACCTTTCCAGTTAGGTCAAACTGTGCTTTCATAGATCATTTTTTTCTTAATTCGGAGTAAAGAAAATGCTAATTTGAGCTAATCAAGAAAAAACCCAATAATAAGATTAGAGAATAACCTATGCCTCAACCAAAGATTGTCGTTATTACTGGAGCTGCCTCTGGAATAGGTGCTGCTACTGCAAGATTATTTGCCGACCAGGGCCATCATTTAGTCCTTCTAGATGTTGCCTTCGAATCGCCTCGACCAGCGTCCAATGATGAGAATGATGCATCTGCCTTACGCCTCAAAGTCGACGTCAGTGAAGCCCAAGAGGTAAAAACCGCTATCGACCATATCATTACGACACTTGGTCAGATTGATGTACTGGTTAACAATGCGGGAGTAGGCACCAAAGAATTTGTAAAAACTGAACATCACGATATCGATGACTGGGAACGCGTTATCGCTATAAATCAAACGAGTGTCTTTTATTGTATGAAGTATGTTCTGCAGCAAATGACTCGACAAGGCTTCGGCAATATCATCAATGTTGCTTCACTAGCTGGACTAAAAGCCTCAGGCTATAACTTGGCCTATTCCGCCAGCAAATTTGCTGTAGTCGGTATGACCAAATCCGCAGCCCTAGAATATGGAAGTCAAAACATCCGCATCAACTGTGTCTGTCCCGGCTATACAGAATCACCTTTGCTAGAATCTTTATTTACGATGAAGCCTAAGCTCAAAAAAAGATTGCTACAGTCAACCCCTATGGGTCGATACGGCCTGCCTGAAGAAATTGCAGAAGCCATTTTGTGGCTTGCCTCAGAAAATTCTAAATATATAACTGGTCAGTCTATCGTTATAGATGGTGGCCTATCCTTGTAATATGAACAAACAAATTATACTTAAACAAAGACCAGCTGGTCTTCCTGATGCATCTACTTGGTCACTCCGAGAACAGCCGATTCCCACAGCCGCTGAAGGTCAAGTCATTATCAAAACGCATTATGTGTCCTTGGACCCAGCTATGCGCGGTTGGATAAGAGATCAGAAATCTTACATACCGCCAGTGGAAATAGATGCCGTAATGCGTGCTGGTACAATCGGTACAGTGATAGAGAGTCGCCATCCAAAATTTGCTGTCGGAGATGTACTCTCAGGTTGGGGTGGTGTGCAGCAATATATCGCTACAGATGGCGAAGGGCACTTCAAAGTAGACACAAACCTCGTACCTATGACCAAGTACCTAGGCGCTCTAGGGATGCCTGGGATGACAGCTTACTTTGGCATCTTGGATGTCGGTAAGATCAAGGAAGGAGAAACAGTGCTCATATCAGGTGCTGCAGGCGCTGTAGGCAGTGTGGCAGGACAGATCGCTAAGATAAAAGGTTGCACAGTGATCGGCATAGCTGGTGGACCCGAGAAGTGTGCTTATGTTGTCGACCAGCTAGGTTTTGATGGATGTATCGATTATAAAAACACTTCTGTGAGTAAGGGTATCAAAGAGTATTGTCCAAAAGGCATAGATGTTTATTTTGATAATGTCGGCGGAGAAATTCTAGATGCAGCGCTTGCCAAACTGAGGATGTATGGAAGAGTTGTCCTTTGCGGTGCCATATCCCAATACAACAATACAGAACCTATTCAAGGTCCAACAAATTATCTTTCCTTACTCGTCAACAGAGGCGTGATGCAGGGCCTTATTGTTTTTGACTACGCTAAGAGATATCGCGAAGCTGGACTTGAGATGGGGCAGTGGATGATGGAAGGAAAACTCAAAAGCGAAGAGACTATCAAAGAGGGAATAGAAAATTTCCTACCCACTTTCAAGAAACTTTTTAATGGTCAAAAGAAAGGCAAACTCCTTCTTGATATTTTAGATAAATCCTAAACTGCTAGACGTCGACATTATGAATTATCTGCTTAAATTACAAGAGAAAGTCCACCGATATCCTTTGGGGAAAACGATATTTTCAAGATTGGTGGCCAGCAAAGCGCCTTACTTCAAAACTATACGACCACACATAGAAGAACTGCGACACAATTACCTTCGCGCTTCTATGAAGAAAAGAAGAAGTGTGGAAAACCACCTCGGCACAGTCCACGCCATAGCCAGTTGCAATCTCTGTGAATTTACGGCAGGCATCTGTATGGAAGCTTCCATCCCTAAACACAGACGATGGATTCCCGTAGGTATGGATGTCCAATATTTAAAGAAAGCAGAATCAGACGTGGAAGCGATTTGCGATCTCTCTCAGGTGGAATGGGAGACTACAGACTCAGTTGATTGTCAAGTAGCTGTCCTAGACAAAAATAAAGTAGAGGTCGTCAAGGCCATCATCACGATGAAAGTATCTGATAAAAAGAAAAAACAATGAAAGCCATTTTCTGCGAATCACTCGGGCTACCGAATCAACTTGTTTATAAAGAAGTACCTGATCTTACACCGAGCAAGAATGAGGTCTTGATCAAAGTAAAAGCCTGTGCTGTAAATTTTCCCGACACATTGATCATCCAAGGCAAGTATCAATTTAGACCTGACTTGCCTTTTTCTCCAGGCAGTGATATCGCAGGGATCGTACAGGCCGTTGGACCTGAGGTCAAGAACTACAAAGAGGGTGATAAGGTATTTGGTGTCACCAGATATGGCGGGATGGCCGAACAAATCTTAGTCCAAGAGAGCAATGTCTTTCCCAAACCTCAAGGTATGGACTACAAAATAGCAGCTTCGTTTCTCTACGCGTACGGAACCTCATTGCATGCACTCAAAGATAGAGCTCAAGTCAAAGAAGGTGAAACGGTCGTCATTATGGGAGCTGCAGGAGGCGTGGGACTCGCCGCAGTGGACCTCGCTAAGAGATTGGGTGCTAGAGTCATAGCTTGTTGCTCGACACTAGCCAAGTTGGATTTATGCCAAAGTTATGGGGCAGATGAAATGATCAACTACACTACAGAAGATCTCAAGTCTAGAATCAAAGAACTCACTGGTGGCAAGGGCGCAGATGTCATCTATGATCCTGTAGGGAGTCACTATACTGAACCCGCACTCAGAGGAATGGCGTGGGGTGGACGCTATTTAGTCGTGGGATTTGCAGCGGGGGAGATCCCGAAGATTCCTCTTAACTTGGCACTGCTCAAAGGTTGCTCTATAGTTGGCGTTTTCTGGGGAAGATTTGCACAAGAAGAACCACATAACAATATGGCCAACAGCCTTCAGATTCTAGAATGGTTTAGCAAAAGAGAAATAAAACCCCATATCCATAAAGTATTTTCCCTAGAGCAAGCCCCCTTGGCTATCCAAGAGTTGATGGACAGAAAAGTTCTAGGAAAGGTACTTATTGAAATTTAACCTCAGATCTACAACTTTGCCGCCAAGTAAGAAGCTTCTTTGATGGCACGCTTGGCATCCAATCCAGCTGAATTCTTTGCTCCTCCTATGATGTGTATGTGATCAGCACCCAGATTTAGATCTTTAGAAATTGTCTCGTACTTTTCTTGTCCGGCACATATGACGACGTTATCGACTTCTAAAACTTGCAGCGCTCCGCCGACCTTTATCATAAATCCCTGGTCACTCATTTTGAGATATTCGCATTGAGAGTGCATCTCCACTTCCTTCTTCTTGAGTGAGGCACGATGTATCCATCCTGTCGTTTTACCTAAATCTTTTCCGTGCTTCCCTGTTGATCTTTTGAGTAAGTAAATCTTACGAGCAGAAGGGGAGTCTTGTGCAGGCATTGTCGCACCGGGTTGTGTATAGGCCATATCTACGCCCCATTCTTTCATATAAGCGGGAGTCTCCATTGCTATATCGGGATTGTGTTCAGCGAGATATTCTGCCACATCAAAGCCGATACCACCTGCGCCAACAATAGCTACACGCTTTCCGACAGGTTTACCAGCCGATAGTACATCACGATAGCTGAGAACAGATGGGTGGTCATCACCCTCAAACTGTATTTTTCTAGGGGTAACACCAGTGGCCAATATTATCTCATCATAACCAATCTCATTCAGTGTCTGAGCAGACACACGCGTGTTGAGAAATACTTCGACACTGTGCTTCTTTATCATCGCTTGGTAATACCGTATGGTTTCAGCGTAGTCTTCCTTACCGGGGATCAATTTGGCCATATTGAATTGGCCACCTAACTGATCTGTGCCTTCGTAGAGGTGGACTGAGTGTCCTCTTTCTGCACACAAAGTGGCTGCAGCCAATCCTGCTGGTCCTCCGCCGACGACGGCAATTTTCTTTTTTGTTTCTGCGGGAAGGTAATTCAACTCGGTTTCGTGACAAGCACGAGGATTGACAATACAGGAGCATCTCTGCATCGTAAAGGTATGATCTAGGCAAGCTTGATTACAGGCGATACAAGTATTGATCTCCTCTGGCTTACGGGCCATCGCTTTTTTGACAAACTGAGAATCTGCTAACAGAGGTCTGGCCATAGAGACCATATCACTACAACCTTCTGCTAGGATAGATTCAGCTATTTCCGGAGTATTGATTCTATTGGTAGCAATCAGAGGAATGGATACTTCTCCCATTAAGCGCTTGGTCACCCACGCAAATCCACCTCTCGGGACTACAGACCCTATCGTCGGTACTCGCGCTTCGTGCCAGCCGATTCCGGTGTTGATAATTGTTGCGCCTGCCTTTTCTATCTCCTTAGCCAAGGTCACCACTTCTGCCCAAGTGCTTCCATCTTCTACCAAGTCCAGCATAGACAAGCGGTAGATAATTATAAAATCCGTCCCGATACGTTCGCGTATACCTTGGACAATTTTTATAGGGAACTGGATTCTATTCTCATAGGAGCCACCCCAGCGATCTTTTCTATGATTGGTGCGCTTGACGATAAATTGATTGATGAGGTAACCTTCCGACCCCATTACTTCTACGCCGTCATAGCCCGCTTCTTGGGCCAGCACAGCACAGGAAATATAGTCTTGTATCGTTCTATCAACATCCCCATCAGAGAGCTCTCGGGGGGTAAACATATTGATGGGTGCTTTGATAGGCGAGGGTGCGACCAGGTCTTTGCTGTAGGCATATCTGCCCGTGTGCAGTATTTGCATACAGATCTTACCATCTTCTTTGTGAACAGCCTCAGTGATCACTTTGTGATGGGCTGCATCAGATGCGGTCATCATCACTGCACCTCCTGTAGCGACAACACCTTCCATATTGGGTGAGATACCACCAGTGACCATTAAGCCTATTTGACCTCTAGCTCTTTCTGCATAAAAGGCAGCTGCCATTACATTGCCTCCTGGAATCTCTTCTAGCATTGTATGCATAGAACCCATTAAGACTCTATTCTTAAGAGTAGTAAACCCCAAGTCTAAGGGTTCTAATAATTTATCGTACATCTATTGTCGTTCTATTTTCTGTACCAATATTGGGTTCTGCCTAACAGAGGGGTTCCGATATAACCTCTTACTTTCAGCTTATCATCACCATCCAATTTTATGATACATTTATATTCTTTGCCTGAGGATGGATCGAGGATATAACCTCCAGACCATTCCTTGCCATCTTTTTCCATATCTCTCATCAGCGTCATCCCTACTATGGGCGCATCTTTTTTGTCTCCTTTGCATACATCACAGTGGGTCTTATCCGCTGCGGGTAATAATTCTCTTACAGTTGCAAACAGGTTTCCACCAATTTTGTGGATTTCGATATAAGACTTGGCTGCACCATCTGTATCATCTACTGTCTTCCAGAGACCGAGAGGCGACTGAGCATTGAGACAAAATGTGGCTATTAGGAATACTATTGAACTTGATAATAATTTCATAGCGCTTTTTAATGTAATATAAGTGTATCAACACATTGTTAAGATATAAAGTTGGGTATATCCTACTTTAACAAATATCCAACCCGAAAAACCCCTATTAGACTAAATGTATTCCATAGGGGAATCCCACCAAATAGGTATAGCTGAGAAACAAATATAACGAGGACAAAGCTTTGTTAGATATTATTGGTTACCTTCAATTTAACATCTTAAGGAAATGTTATGGTCGCAGCACAGTACAGAAAAACAACGTTATCTGAACACAATTACTTACCTCACACTGTGCTATTCAGTGCCTATCGATTCAATAAACAAATAAGGTATATGTCAAAAAGAGCCTTAGCACTCTGCCTAAGTATGGTATTCTTATTGCAGCTCAGCGCTCAGGATATCCATTACTCCCAATTCTTTAATTCACCACTCAATCTCAATCCTGCACTTACAGGTGTGTATAATGGAGATGCAAGAGTACATGCCAATTTTAAGAATCAGTGGAATAGTGTTCCTGTGGGCTATAATAGTGCAGACCTCGGTGTCGATCTCAAAAAGAGGGTAGGAAAAAAAGCCAATTACTTGGGTTACGGTGTCCTACTCAATTATGATACAGCTGGAGATCTCAATCTCGGTTGGACGGGGGCTAATGCCTTCTTGGCCTTTGGGATCAAAATTAATGACCATAGTTATCTCTCTCCAGGAGTGACAGTTGGTTACTATCAGCGGGCATTCGACCAAAGTCTTGCCACAACAGGTAGCCAGTGGAATGGCAAAGTCATCTCAGCAGGCACGCCACCCGAGGCCCTAGCCAATGCGTCTATAAACTTTCTAGATGTTGGCGTAGGATTAAATTACAGGTGGCAGAAAAATTATAGGAAGCATATAGACTTGGGTGGTAGCTTGCTCCATCTTAATACACCAAGCCAGACTTTTTCTGACAATCAAAATTTTGAAGTCAAAAGACCCCAGCGACTATCCTTCTACGGTATAGTTAACTATAAAATACACGATGATGTAGATCTCGTTGTCAATGGACTCTACAGTACCCAAGCAACTTATGAAGAGATTGTAGTAAATGTGCAAGGGAAAATATACCTAGGGGGCAACAAAGACAAAGCGCTCTTCCTTGGTGCTGGCTATAGATTCAATGATGCTTGGTATCCAATGATCGCTATCCAAGTCGGTCAATTTTATGGTGGATTTTCTTATGACCTAAATATCTCCAATTTTGATATAGCCACAGGAGGAAGGGGTGGACCCGAACTCGCTCTTCGCTATATATGGGCTAGAGTCCCAGAGACTGCTTATGAACCTTGCCTCATTTTCTAACTATCAACTATCATCACTATGCGTCAAATGAAATATCTCATAGTCTTCACGGGGTTGATAATGTGTATCAACAATGTGCAAGGTCAATATTACGCTTTCAAAGATTTAGTCAAATCAGCCGAGGAAGCCTACAACAATAAACATTACTACAAAGCCCTAGACAACTACACAAAGGCCATAGAGCAAAATGAAGATGCGAAGCCTCGGGTTTTCTTTGCCGCCGCAACGGCAGCTCAAAAAGTAAATGCCTTAAATTATGCTAAAGAATACTATCAGAAATATATAGACAGCGGAGACAGTGAATACGAGTCCGAAGTATTATACCAGCTAGCCAAGTCGGAGCATCAAGTAGGAGAGTATGATAAAGCTTTAATAAATTATGATCTATATGCTTCGGAATATGGTGGGCAAGATGCAAAAATTGATATGGACATCAGTCAACAAAAGGAAGCAGCACAATGGGCCTTAACTAACAACATAGATGAATCCATAGAATACACAGAAAGACTAAGCGATACCATCAATACCAACAGTTCTGAAAATGCACCAGTCTTACTTGGTCAAGACCTCGTATATGCTTCACTCAGATTTCCTATAGAAGATGATAAATACGAAAGATCTAGGACAAAGATTTTGAGAAACGGTGACGTCGTAGACATACCAAGTGTAACTGAGCAACAACTTACTTCGAATGCTGCCTTTAATAGCGACGGAACTAAAATGGTATTTACCATATGTGACTATATAGACACGTACAGCATTCATTGTCAACTATACTCAGCCGATATAGGGCCTAATTTGACTGTAAGAAATGTCCAGCCTTTACCGAGTCACATTAATGCACCCAATTCCAATTCGACACATCCGACAATCGGTGAAGTGGATGGGCAGACCTTTATGTATTTCGCCTCAGATAGAGCAGGTGGCAAAGGGCAATATGACATATACAAAGTACTTATAGAAGAAAATAATGTAATGGGGGCACCGACCAATGTGCTCGAAGTGAATACCCTTGGAAATGATATGACACCATATTACCACAATGCTACAGAGACTTTATATTTCAGTACTGATGCTAGAAAAGGGTATGGAGGTTACGATATTTTCAAAACCAACAAAGAAGAACCAGAACCTGTAAATCTTGGCAAAAACATCAATACCTCATACAATGAGTTGTACTACTCACTTGCTCCAGACGGCATTAGAGGGCACTTTACGTCTAACAGACCAGGATCCAGTTTTGCTGAAGACAAATATGAAACTTGCTGCTATGACATCTATTCTGCAAGTAGCAAGAAGTGTATAGTAACGCTTAACACGCTGACCTTTGATGCCAATACAAAAGAAAGTTTGGATCAAGTAATGATCAAAGTCATCAATACAAAAGATAACACAGTACTGTATGAAAAAAGCTTAGCAGGAAATGCAAACAATATAGAATTGCCTTGCAATGAAGATCTCAAACTGATTGCTACTAAAGATGGTTATGACAACTACGAACTTGCTCTAGCTGATCTATTAAAAGGGCAAAAAGGTGAAGAAATCATTAAGCAAGAACTTTTCTTGACACCAAACATCATTGGCTTGGAACTGGCTGTATTTGAAGAAGTTGCAAGAGCGCCACTGAACGGTGCAACTGTCTACCTCACCAATCTGAGCACAAATGAAATACAGACACAAGAAATGAACCCAGGCCATATATTCAATTTTGACATAATGCCAGATACTGAATACTTGATTGAAATAAATAAAGATGGCTTCAAGGAAGAGACGATAAAATTTAATTCTGGAAAGGCAGATGTCAAAATAAACAAAGAAGCAATTCTCAAATACATAGATGTTGTAGAGAAATCGATAGTATCCTTAGAAAATGCTATTCCTGTAAGCTTGTACTTTGACAATGATCAGCCAAAAAAGGGGAGCACCAAAAATGAATCCGCCAAAACTTATACACAAATATTTGGCGACTATTATGGTAGAAAATTAAAATTCAAAAACGCCTACCTCGCACTTTTTAAGGGCTCAGACAAAGTCACGGCGACACAAGAAGTGGATTATCTTTTCGAAAGTCTAGTCAAGGCGAGTTTCGATAAGTACGACACTTTTAAGAAACAATTGCAAATAGTCCTAGAAGCGGGACAAGATGTCAACGTATATCTAAGAGGCTACACTTCTCCACTAGCCCAAAGTGATTACAACACAGCGCTAGGAAAAAGAAGAGTGGATAGTATTAGAAAAGAATTTGACACCTGGAATAACGGGGTCTTGGTGCCTTACATTTTGTCTGGTCAGCTTAAAGTGACTGAAAGATCATTCGGAGAGACAACTGCTCCCGCAGGCATAAGTGATGACCCTAGTGCTCCTAGTCGCTCCATATATAGTCCAGAAGCCAGTAGAGAAAGAAGAGTGGAAATTGATGAAATTAAAATTCAACGTTAAAAAAAAGTTTAGTACCCATGCAATATAATCAAGCATATATCAAGCTTATCATAGGTCTGGCTTTCTGCCTTCAGGGAATTTCTCTATTGGCCACACACGTGGCAGGAGGTACGATGACTTATAGGTGCCTAGGAAATTCTCAGTACGAAATCTCTATGGAGTTTAGAAGAGATTGTCTAAATGGTGACGAGATGGCACCCTTCGATGACCCTGCGGTTTTTGGAGTATTTGATTCCAATGGCAACTTAGATGTCAACGTAGAGCAATTTGGAGCTTTCAGAATTCCGCTTACTCAAAATGATACACTTTTTGAAATATTGACAACAGAATGTAATGTCATCTCTGGAGATGTGTGCATCCAGACTACACTTTATAGAGATACGATTACCTTGCCACGTAAGCCAGGAGGATATATCATTGCTTATCAGAGATGTTGTAGAAACATTACACTCAACAACATTGTCGATCCGCTGAATACTGGCGCAACATATTTTGTTAGAATCACGGATAGAGCACTAGAGGAATGCAACAGTTCCCCAGTCTGGAGAGCTTGGCCTGATATATTTATATGTGCAGATGATACGCTTAATTTTTTACATAATGCCTTTGATGATGATGGAGATTCTCTAGTGTACGAAATATGTAGACCCTCCGATGGACTCACAGCTGATGACAATTTCTGGAGTACGCCTCCTGCCGTAATTGATATTCAAGGCGTAGCCTTTAGAGATGGATTTGGTGTAGATAATTTATTTGGTGGTGGCGATCCATTGACTATCGACCCAGCAACAGGACAAATGTTTGCTGTGCCACTTCCATTAGAATCACAATTTTTAGTAGGCGTCTGTGTCAAAGAATATAGAAATGGAGAGTTGCTGTCAGAAGTGAGGAGAGACTTTGAATACAATGTGAGGATCTGTGGCAGAGCACCTATCGCTGAAGCAGCACCAGATGCATTTGCAAAGTGTAATAGCCTGGAAATCGAGTTTACAAATAATTCCATTTCTAACTTTCTAGAATTTGACAGCTTAGATTTTACGTGGATATTTGATTTCCCAGATACAAACCTTATTTCCAACGAGATAAATCCCACATTCACCTATCCGCAATCTGGAAACTATGAAGTAGCGTTAGCAGTTTTTGATGGCACTTGTACCGATACGACATTTCTTAATGTATCCGTAGCCACAGAGGATGACCCAGAATTAGGTCTTTTCTTTTCTGCAGAAAATTGCAATCCCAATACCACGATTTCATTAGAGGCCATCCAAAGTTTTACAGAAACAGTACCAGACTCCAACTACACCTGGATAGTTACCGACGCCAATGGCAACACATCTACACTTACTGGACCCTCAACCACCTTAGACATTGGGCCTGACCAGATGGTCTCTGTCAGTCTAGAAGTAATGGGGCCTACTGGTTGCCTCAGCACGTACACTGAAGAAATCGAAGTCGTTACTGTACAGGAACCACAAGCAGAATTCAGTCTGTCTTCTTTCAATTGTAATTCTACTACTTCTGTAGTACTTGACGGATCAGTAATGACCAATACTGCAGTCCCTGAAGATAATTATATCTGGACTGTCACAACGAGCAACAGTACCCTGAATGCTACAGGAAGCAACCCCACTGTAGATATCGGCGTAGACCAGACGATAGAAGTTCTACTAGAGGTGACGACAGAGGAAGGCTGCATAGATACTATAAGCCAAAGCTTTGACATAGAGACTACTGCTGACCCAGCGGCATCATTTACTTTTACCGCAAGAAATTGTAATGGATCGACAGAAGTATTACTCAATGGGGCTGCACAAGGTGTAATGCAAACCGTAGACGAAAGCACCTATTCGTGGAACGTGATAGCCAACAACACCACCCAAACCGTCAATGGACAAAATGTTGTCGTGGATATTAGTTCTGACCAAGTTGTTATCGTGGAAATGCAAGTATCGAGTATAGAAGGTTGCACGACGACGATCAGAGATACCATACAAGTAACTACGGTGCCATTTGCGCCTGTGTTTAACAGTTCAGTTGTATGTCCCGGGGAATCAGCTGTCATATTTACAAACTTGGATCCGAGTACCACCGTAGAGGTACAGCCCAATAACAATCTAATTATAGACAATGGCAATTATATCATCACCAATAACACGGTAAGCCAGACCTATACGATTACGGTCGATAATGGTGACTGTCAGCAGACAGGTGCCGTGATGATTACAGTTGATACTAATCCGAGTTTTGCTGAGCTAGAAGATGTCATACAGTGTGGTGATGAAACCATACAACTTAATCCAAATGGCAATACAACATATGTCTATAATTGGGAAGGACCAGCAGGTGTTAACTTTGACCAGTCTGCACCTAATCCAACTGCATCAGTACCTACCTCAGGATTATTTTTTGTGACCATATCGACAAGTGCACTAAGTGATTGCTTTGCCTTTGACACCATAGAAGTGAATAGAGTAGAGTTGCCGACTATAGACCTCTCACCCTCTAATCAAATCATCTATTGTGAAAGCACTGAGATATCAGTCGGCGCAACTAGTGGGGGAGAGTTAACTTGGTTTGATGAAAATGGATTTATTATAAGTACTGGGGCAACTCCCATCACCATTAACGGACTGACACAATCGGTTGTCTACACAGTACAGTCAGTCGATCAGTTTGGTTGTAGCGCTACAGAAACTTTAGAAATACAATTTATACCTGCACCTACATTTAACTTTGCTGCAGAGTCTGAGTTCACAACTTGTTTGGGAGAGCCAATAACTGCTGTGGTCAATTCGCTAGACGCGATTACATGGACGACAATAGGAGGCACTGTTGTTTCCAATACCAATGAGTTGATACTGGATGCACTCACTCAAGATTCTTCGTTTGTCATCACAGCAACCAATGACCTAGGTTGTCAATCTGAACAAATGGTTACGCTTGAAGTATTGGCACTCCCAGAGACAAGTCCAGTTCCATTACAGCTCGGTATATGCCTCGATGCAGAGGTCGAATTCAACCTAAGTTCACAAGACTCCATTACGTGGAGAGATGAAAATGGAATGATACTCTCGACCGATACAACCTTGATTATTTCTGATCTTACAGAACAGACATTTTATTTTATAGAGTACATCAACGGTAATGGGTGCATTGATTTCGACACTTTGACCATTGATGTTTTTGACGAAGTAGGTTTAGAAATTAACTCTGGAGCAGATACACAGATATATTGTAGAGGATTCAATCCAGAAATCACAAGTACAGTCAATGTGGCTTCTGACATTGAATGGTTTGTCGATGGTGTGCTTGTCGGCAATGGGGCAGACTTAATAGACTTTTTGCCGGAGGGTGATTTTGAGCTCGTCGCGGTGGCGTCTGATGCGTCTGGATGTACAGAATCGGATACCATCTCTGTTATGGAATCCTTTGCTGAAGGTGATATAACGGGTCCTGACTCCTTGTCTTTATGTCTTGGCGAAGAAACTGTATTGACTTATAATCCGAATATGGCCTCGGACTTTGAAATAGAATGGTCACCCACTGACTTCACCGATGCAATAGGTACAAGTATAGTCATCAGCCCAAGTGAAACAACAACATACTCTGTGATATACACCAACGCTGATGGATGTAGAGATACGACCAGCATAGACATAGCAGTAGGCGGCTTCCCACAACAACCAGAAGCCACGACATCCTTAGATGAAATCTGTCTACAAGAAAGTGTAAACCTTGATATTATCAATATCTCAGGCAATGAAACAATCGTATGGACACCAAGCAGCACACTCGATGATGCTGCGGTTGCAGATCCGATCGCTACGCCTACAGAAACGACCACTTATGGAGTCTTGGTTACAGATGATCTCGGTTGCACTTCTGAGACAAGTGTAGAAGTCAGAGTTATACAACCTACGTGTACCGAATCAGATGTATTCATACCCAATATGTTTACACCTAATGCAGATATGCTCAATGACATTTTTAAACCAGAATCAAATTTTATTGAATCTATGACACTTGTCGTTTACGATCGCTGGGGAGAAGAAGTATTCTCCACGACTGATATTAATGGCGGATGGGACGGTACTTACTTAGGTGAAGAATTGACACCTGATGTCTATGGATACTACTTTACAGCGGTTTGTATCAATGGCTTTACTTATGAAAAACAAGGCAACGTCACTTTAATGAAATAGTCGGATGATGCATTGAGCCTTAGTGGCAAGAAAAGTATCTTTGTGGCCTATGAGCAAAAAGGGTAGAGTACTAGTAGCAATGAGTGGTGGTATCGACAGTACCGTCACTGCTATGATGCTGCACGAACAAGGCTATGAGATAGTCGGCATTACGATGAAGACTTGGGATTATGCCTCCTCAGGTGGCTCGAAGAAAGAGACAGGCTGTTGCAGCTTGGATTCTATCAATGATGCTCGTCAGATTGCTGTCGAGAAGGGCTTTCATCACTTCATAGTCGATATCAGAGAGGAATTTGGTGATTACGTAATAGACAACTTCGTCGATGAATATATAGCTGGTAGAACTCCCAATCCTTGCATTCTCTGCAATACACATATCAAGTGGAGCGCTCTACTCAAAAGAGCTGATGCTATGGACTGCGAGTTTATTGCTACAGGGCACTATGCTAAAATCAAGAACTCAGGCGGCCGCTATTATATATCCAAAGGTATTGATCCTAGGAAGGACCAGTCCTATGTTCTATGGGGCTTATCACAAGAGTGTATGGCTAGAACAATCTTTCCTTTAGCAGATTATACCAAAGAAGAAATACGACAGATGGCTTTTGACTGGGGATACGAAGCCCTTTCAAAAAAGCCAGAGAGCTATGAGATCTGTTTTGTCCCAGATAATGACTACAGAAACTTTCTGAAGCGCAGAGTACCTGAACTAGAGGAGAGTGTCAAAGGTGGACAATTTGTCAACGCTTCAGGAGAAGTCCTAGGCACCCATGATGGTTATCCCTTCTACACCATAGGCCAGCGGAAAGGACTCGGGGGAGGATTTGATACCCCAATGTATGTGACAGATATCAAGCCAGAAACAAATACCATTGTACTCGGACAATCGGATGAACTGCTTAAAAACGCTATGTATGTCGGTGATTTCAACTTCCATAAAGAGACGCAATTAGATCCGACCAAGGAGTATGTGACTATGGTACGCTATAATGATCCTGGCGTCCTCAGCAATGCGAGAGTTACTGATCATTCTGAGATTAAGGTTGATTTCTTAGCCAATGTCAGAGGCATAGCTCCTGGCCAGTCTGCAGTACTATATGATGGAGAGGACGTCGTTGCTGGCGGCATTATCCTAAGGAAATAGGACAAACAAGTACTTTCAACTCATCCTTATTTCGTCTAATTTTGTAGGTATCACATTTATTATATGAAACTGATTAACCGATACTTGACAGCTGCATCAATTGCCATCATAGGTCTTTTTGCCTGTCAAGATGAAACTCTCACCTTTTCCGATGCGCTCTTAGGTTTAGAATTTTACCCAGTAGAGGAGGGTCGCTCTTGGACTTACAGAATGGATTCTACACTTATTGTGAGTGGTGGCAATACCATACTCAATACCTCGTCATATGTAAGAGAAGAGATTGTAAACAGTTTTATAAATGGCAGTGGTGATACGACTTTTGTTTTAAGTATTTCCAAATCTCCCACAATAGACGGACCTTATAGAACAACAAATACGTGGGCAATAGAAAAGTCAAACTCTCGTGTTATCAGAATTGAAGAAAACCTAGGGTTCCTCAAATTGGCTTTCCCTATCAGAGAAGGCAATGAAGCTGACAACACTTTCTTTGACCAACAAATAAAAGTAGATATAGCGCAACAGCAAATACAACCCTACAAGGGATGGCGATACAAAGTCTTAAGTAGAGGTAATCAGCTCAATGTGGCTGGTGAGCAGTTCATTAATGTGACGACTATCAGTCAAGCCAATAATCAAGAAGACTTCATTAATGACCTAGAGCAGCGTCTAGTTATAGAACACTATGCTCCTAACGTCGGTCTGCTGAGTAGATCTATGGAGATCTTCAACACACAATGTGGTACACCTTGTCGCGATGAAGCCTGGATAGATAAGGCAGAAGAGGGCTTTTCTCTAGTCCAGACTCTAGTAGAATACAATTGATAGAGCTCATACAAATAGGCCACTCACGCAAGGCCAAAGGTATAGAGGGCAGCTTTAGAGTCCACGTTGAGGACAGTTACGTTGAAGATTTAAAAAAAGCACGTGCCTTATTCGTTTCTCTTGATGGCTCGGAGGTACCCTTTATTATAGAGTCCGTCAATGACCAGAAATCAATTTTACTAAAGTTAGAAGGTATCGACAACCCTGAGGATGTCCAGCCACTCTTAGGCAATGAAATATTCCTGCATACTGACGAAGTATCTGAAAAAGAAGGCTTGCAAGCGCATCATCCATTGACAGGTTATAATGTTATAGACCAAGATGATCAAGTCATTGGACGTATAGAAGAACTCCTAGAATATCCAGACCAACTCCTAGCAAAAATATTGATAGAGCAAAAGGAAGTATTGCTCCCAATCCATGAAGATCTTATCCTACAACTTAATGAAGATGAACATTGGATACAGATTTCTATTGCTGAAGGACTGCTAAACCTGTAATGGCTGACTAGCCAAAGAACCCAAATTGCCAAGGTTTCAATAGACGAGGTACTATTTTCTTGTGTAAAGACGACTGTATGTCGGGACGCTTGATGACAAGACCCATCTTATAAAAATCAACAGTATAACAATCCGCGTAGGTCTTAATATCCTCCCAAGCTCTGCGCATATCAGGGGACCAATTGATATCATCGAGGACAAAGAGCATCTCCTTAGGTCCAGCATCCCAGAAAGTCTTGAAATAGCGCATCGTACCGGCATAACTGTGGTCTCCATCCAAGTAGAAGAAATCACAAGATTCTATTTCTTTAGAATGGGAGAATAAAAAATCATCAAAAGTCATCGTCTTAAAATCCGCAGTATAGCAGAGGATTTTGAAATTAGCTTGGGCTATGGTGCTGAGTTCCTCTGCAGCTTCTACAGTTGTGAATAGAGATTTTTGTTGGGCAGATCGCATATAAGCACTGCTGATTCCTAGATTAGTCCCAAACTCAATAAGATGCTGCGGTTGATAATACAAGACTAGATTTCTAAGGAATTTACATTTCCATTTATTAGAAACGGCGGAAGATAAGAGTTTGGATATCTTGATGGTCTTCGTCTTACCCGTGTTTATTGCACCATAATCAATATAAGTCAGACTATCCTTTCGTTGGGCTAACTCTGCTCTAAGAGCCTCAATTCGGCTATCTGCGTAGTAGCTTTTCTGCATATTGCAGGCAGCTGTAATCAACGAATACAGTAAGGGCGAGTGTATCCTATTAATAGTCTCAGCTTTGAGATAGAAATCAATCAATGAATAGAGTGCTCTGGTCAATGAAAATTTTAAATTTGATTCTGTATTCAAAAAAACCAATTTTGGCAGTAGCGAACTACATACTTGGCTCCCTATTTCGGATAATATTTATTTTATGCGCACTGATTTTTCATCCAATTCAGTGGATAGCTTATAATCTAGCTGGCGAGAAGGTACAACAAAAGACTGTTGTCTGGATGAATGGCATCCTAACCAAATCCATTGGGCTCTGCGGTAACCAACTCAGTTTTTCCAATAACCAAAACTTACCCACAGATAGACCTATCATTTTTGCTGCTAATCATCAGAGTATGTGGGACATCGTAGGCATCTATTGGTATCTGCGCAAGTATCGACCCGTATTTGTTTCCAAGGTAGAGCTAAAATCAGGATTGCCCAGCATATCCTATAATCTGAGGAAGAGTGGAGCAGCCTTCGTGGACTTAAAGGATAAGAAAGGGACAATAAAAGAAATACTTGCGCTAAGCCATAAAATACAGAGGGAAAAGAGAGCAGCAGTCATATTTCCAGAAGGGCGTAGATCCAGAGATGGCTTGCTCAAAGCGTTTGCCGCCGGTGGACTAATTGCTTTATTAAAGAAGGCTCCTGATGCCTTAGTTGTTCCCGTAGCAATAAATGGTACAGGTGCAATTACCGCTAAGAAGTATAAGATCAATGCCTTTAAGCAAGTGAGTTGGACAGTGCTAGAGCCTATCGATCCTCAAGGCATCAATGGCGAAGATCTTGCCAACCAGATCAAAGCTATGATCGCTAAGGAGCTCGGGCAGCTCTGATATACTGTCTGTAGAAACTATACTTTTGCACTTATGGAGCATATAGATCAGGTTATTGACTTACTAACTTTAGAAGAAATCGACTACTGTCTGTATCGAGGACAATCCTATAAGACACCTTGGAATATCGTATTTGGTGGGCAGGTGCTAGGGCAATCATTGCACGCCGCGTACAAAACTGTCCCAAAAGACAGGATTCTGCACTCTATGCACGCCTACTTTATTTTACCAGGCAATTGTGATATTCCAATTATCTATGAAGTGGATACCATAAGAGATGGGGGTAGCTTTACGACACGTAGGGTAGTCGCTAAACAAAAAGGGAAAGCCATCTTCAATATGGCAGCATCATTTCAACTGGATCAGCCGGGGCTAGAGCATCAAATTGCTATGCCAGAAGTGCAGGCTCCAGAAGACACTAAGAGTGTAGAAGAAAGGCTCAAGCCAATAAAATTTTTATCCCCTAAAACCTACAAGAAATTAATAGGAATTGATCCTAATGCTTTTGAGTTTAGACCAGTTACCAATCCTTATGCCTTACCACCTAGGAATCACGATCCCTACTTACAAGTATGGTTTAAGTCGATAGCTAAGGCACAAGTATCGAGACCTATGCAACAACAATTGCTTGCTTGCGCTTCTGACTTTGGGTTATTAAGGACGGCGGCTCTACCTCATCAGACTAAGATTATGATGAAGAAGATGCTTTTTGCCAGTCTTGATCATGCGATGTGGTTTCACAAAGATTTTAAGATTGACGAATGGATGCTCTTCGAGACGGATAGTCCTAAGGCAGGCAACTCCAGAGGATTTACAAGAGGTAGCATTTTCAATAGAGAAGGAGAACTTATTGCCAGTGTAGCACAAGAGGGCTTAATGCGTGTAAAATCTCAATAAACAGTAAGAAGAGATACGCAACAATACCTTTCTATTTTCCTACCATTATTATCAGACCAACTAAATCGACTCTAAGGAGTGCTCACCATCATCTATGCTAGCGCTGATCGAGTGCATTATCGGCAGTGATGACGACTCTGAGTATGCGTCCCTTATCTTCTACCCCTACATATAGGTGTCCATCTGCGCCCATTTCTATGGCTCTTACACGACCTATGTCTTGGAGTATTCGCTCTTCTTCTACTAGCTGGTCTCCATTTACCCGTACTCGACTGATATAATTAAATCTGAGTGAACCAGACAAAATATCTCCTTCCCAGTGGGGATAATGCGCATCAACTACGGCCATACCACTAGGTGCAATTGATGGGATCCATACATTAACAGGATGTCTCATACCCTCCATTTCAGCCTTATCAGTGAAGGTTGTTCCATTGTAGTTAATACCATATGAGACGATAGGCCAGCCGTAATTGACAGCCTTTTCTACAAGATTGAGCTCATCTCCACCTCGAGGCCCATGCTCGTGCACCCAAATATTATCGTTCTGTGCATCATAGACCATACCCTGAGGATTACGGTGACCATAAGACCATATAGATTTTACAGCTTCGGCTTCATTATAATAGGGGTTATCTTGAGGTACTCGGCCATCATCAAAAAGTCTATGCACTTTTCCACAAGCATTACTCAGAAACTGTGGGTGATCATCCCGCTTACCTCTATCGCCAACAGTGACATACATATATCCTTCCTGATCGAATACTATTCTAGATCCAAAATGATACTTGGTGGAGACATACGGAAGCGCCTCAAAAATGTCCTCCTGATCTACAAACTTATTTCCTTTAATCTTGCCTCTTACAACAGCAGTCGTATACTTCAATCCTTTTGATTTGGTATAACTCAAGTAAATCCAGCCATTGTCTTCATATTGGGGATGTAGGGCCACATCCATCATACCTCCTTGGCCGTGTGCTTTCGAGTCAGGAACACCCTGAATAGCGACTGCTTCTGTTCCTGGTCGCTTTATATTAAAGGTTCCTTTTCTCTCTGTAAAGAAAATGGTGCCATCAGCAAGTACTTTGATACCCCAAGGGATTTCTAAGCCTTCTACGATTGTATCTACTCGGAGATTATAATAGTCAGATACGTAATGCTTGGGAGTGGAGTCTTCTACTATATCATAGCTTTTCCGATCTGCAATACCTTGTAGGATATATTGTGCTAAGATGGTAATCTCTTCTGGCTTTAGTGTCTGCTCATAGGCAGGCATCCCTTCATTAACCATTCCTTTAGCAATGGATCGTTCTATATCTTCTTGAGTAGAACCATACTCCCATTTTCGATCCACAAAGGTCTTCATTTTCTGCCCGTGACAACCAGAGCAAAACTTCTCAAAAAATTCCTTAGGATTAAATCCTGTCTGCATCGCCACACTTTCTATTTCCATATCTGCAGCTTTGACAGTAGCTTTTTTTATCGATACAGCCTCTGTTACGTGAGCATTTTGAGTCAATGTATCACTCCTCTTGTGACTGCAACTCCATACTGCTCCGATACAGACTATTAGAGCTAGAAGAAAATTAGTCTTACTAGTATGCATTCCATCAATTTGATTCGAAGAAACAACAAGTTTTTGAATCAAAGAGAATATTGAATGCAAGAAAGTCACTAAATCGTTATTTGTGTCCATTTTTCATAAAGCACATCTTATGGTAGGCTCTATTGGTTATAGACTATGGACCCAGATTGTCTGATAAGGTATTATCTTGCAAGCAATTACTGACATTAAAAAAGACGCTCGTTATGAGGTATGTTTTATTACTCCTAATTATACTCTCAGTGGTGGCTTGTAAGCAACCAATTGCGAACAATACAGAAAAGGTTGTAACGGCTACAGTGCCTACTCCTGCGCCTGTTTCGTCAAGTCAAAAAATGGCTACGACCCAAGCAAGAATAATCGAAAATGCACCTACTGCAGAATTTCCCTTTAATGTGACACTGAAGGATGCAGACGCTCAGCTGAGCAACTCCAATGAAGTCTTTAAGAAAAATGGCAAGCCTACGGTCTTACTCTTTTGGCTCACCACTTGTGGACCTTGCAAAAGAAAAATGAGTGCCATCAAGCCTATCTATAGTCAATGGACAGAAGAGGAAGACTTCAACCTATATGCGATTTCTGGAGACTGGTCTAAGAACTTTGACAAATTTGTCACCTACACAGAACAACAAGACTGGCCTTGGCCTACCTATAATGATGTCAACAGAGGCTTCCGCGAAATCTTACCTGGAGGGCTCAATGGCTATCCCCAGAGTTTTATCTTCGATAAAGATGGTAAGTTGGTGTATCAAGATAAGCGATACAGCTTTGGAGATGAAAAACGTCTTTTCAGTGAAATCAAAAAAGCTTGCCAAGCGAGTTAAGAAACTGCAACGGAACTATACATTTCTTTTCTCAACTCTTGTATAGCAGAGTCAGCATAATACTCTTCTAGAGACTTAAGTCTATCGATGATGCCAGTAGGCGTCAACTCAATAATCCTATTGGCTACCGTCTCAGCAAAATGGAGATCATGCGTCGTGAATATAACCGTACCTGGGAAGTTCATCAAAGCATTGTTAAAGGAGATGATGCTTTCCATATCAAGGTGATTGGTAGGTTCATCGAGCATCAATACATTGCCTTGCGCTAGCATCATTCGAGATACCATACAACGGACTTTTTCTCCTCCAGAAAGGACATTAGACATCTTAAATACTTCTTCGCCTGAGAAGAGCATCTTGCCTAAAAATCCACGGATATACTGCTCGTCTTTATTATCTGAATACTGTCTTAGCCAATCCATTAACGACATCGGATCACTACTGAAATAGTGCTCGTTATCCGTAGGCAAGTAAGAAGTGGTTACAGTCTGGCCAAACTCGTAAGTACCTGAATCTGCATCCACATTATCATTGAGAATTTGATAGAGGGCCGTGGTCGCTAGACTATTTTTAGAGAGCAAAACAATCTTGTCGCCCTTATTGATTGTGAAAGAAACATCTTTGAGCAATACCTCTCCTCCTGAGCTGTAGTTAATACCTTCTACTTTCAGAATCTGATCACCTACTTCTCTGGACTGGGCATAGATGATACCGGGGTACTTTCTAGATGAAGGTTTTATATCTTCAAGATTGAGTTTGTCTAGCATCTTTCTTCTAGCTGTCGCTTGACGGGACTTAGAAGCATTGGCGCTAAATCTATCGATAAAGGCTTGCATCTCCTGGCGCTTGTCTTCCACCTTCTTATTTTGAGCTAGTTTCTGCTTGAGGGCTAGCTGTGAGGACTCATACCAGAAAGAATAATTACCTGTGTAGACATTGAGTTTGCCAAAATCAATGTCCACGATATGTGTACAGACTGTATCTAGAAAGTGTCTGTCGTGAGAAACGACAATGACTGTATTCTTGAAATCTAGCAGAAAATCCTCTAACCAAGTCACAGTCTCGATATCCAAGTCATTGGTGGGCTCATCAAGAATAAGCAGATCAGGATCACCAAACAAAGCTTGCGCTAGGAGTACTCTGACCTTTTGATTTCCATCCAACTCTTTGACCAACTTCTGATGGTCTGCTTCTTTGATCCCTATACCACTTAATAGAGAGGCTGCTTGCGGTTCCGCATTCCACCCATCCATCTCTGCAAACTTTTCTTCTAGCTCGGAAGCTTTGATGCCATCTTCGTCAGAGAAATCAGGTTTGGCATAAATAGCATCCTTTTCCTGCATTAAAGACCATAGTACATCGTGACCCATCATTACCGTATCTAGGACCTTTACTTCGTCAAAGGCATAGTGATCTTGAGTCAATACGGCCATTCTTTTGCCTGGCTCCATATGGACGTGGCCACCAGTAGAATCGCGCTCTCCAGACAGTATCTTGAGGAAAGTAGACTTCCCTGCACCATTAGCGCCTATGACGCCATAGCAATTCCCATGCTTGAAGGTTATGTTCGCCTCATCAAATAGGACTCTCTTTCCAAATTGTATAGTAAGATCACTGACTGAAATCATAATAGATTGCCTTTCGTAAAAAAGCGCAAAGTTACATTATTCCTCTGCTCAGATATAATTTGAGAGTAAAGACTTTAGCAGTCTACTTACTACCTTGCAGTCTTGCAAATTGATATATGCGCCTACTCATTTACACTACAGTTCTAATGCTACTCTCTATACTTGTGGTAGAGGCACAAGTAGACCTAGAATGGAACTGGCATACAGCTATCAAGTCTCCTGGACATACTAGGACTATGAGGGATTATGGAGCAGCTCTAATAATCCCTGTAGATCCTCCGACCAAGCACTGTCTTACAGAATTGAAACATAACAAATACAGAAGGGTCATAGACACCTTGGGTATCTTTGATATAACGGAAGATATTCCTAAGAGATACTTTGAGGATCCTAGAGTAGTAGAGCCTGGTTATCTGATCCTCTATGATAGTGTATCCACCAAGAAAATAATCAAACAAAAGAAAAAGTACATAAGAGCCGTCAAGCCAGTATACGGGCTACCCAAACTGAAAACGGATTATGAGAATGGGATTAATTACGTTCTACTGAGTCGTATCAACGTCCACAAATATGACCTATTAGAGACCCTCTGCTGGGAGCATGTCGACGAGGAATTTATTGATCTCGTCATATCAAAATTGGACTTAGCAGGCTATCCCGTGAGTCAAGATTATGAAATCCTAGAAGAGGATTATCAGACAGATCGTCGTTATGTCAGATACCGTCAAAGAGAAAGTACCATCGACAACAAAGTGGGTACTTATCACCAGCGCAATACGATCAGGCAGCCAAAGCCCCAACCACTCTCTAATCTTGCTGACCCAGACATCCATCAGAAAATCCTTAGGATAAAAGAAAATAGAATGTTCAAGGCACTCCGCGATTATCAATACGACAGGATTCTCCTTACTGGGTATCTTGATATCGAGACCCTAAGCGCTCTCGGTATTGACCTCCGTCCTTACGAAGTTGATTAAAATCGCCTCTCGTCACGAGGACTAGCTTTTACGCTATGAAATGCTAACTTTAGAGCCTATTTAAATATCTTACTCATCCATTGAGCCTATGGTTTCACAGCTTGTATTTATACTTATTTTAGGATTGGTGACCTTCAAGGCATACAAGTCTTATAGCCATATATATCAGTCCATCAAACTAGGAAAAGATGAAACAATCTCGGGAGA
>CALFUU010000055.1 GCA_937929835.1 uncultured Saprospiraceae bacterium
ACAGTTCCTACGTAGCTCTGTTAATGTCGCAAGTAAATTAAAATATTAGGGCTACTTTGGGATGTGGAGTTAACAAATCAAGACAGCGCTACCTTAGATACGCGTCCTCAACCTACCGGGAACCCTAGTACTCAAGATTACAGGGATAAGCCATTTAACGAGTTCATTACAGAATTCAAGGCTACTATAAAAACACTATTTGAAGAGCGATCTCAAGATGAATCGGCTTTTATACAACGTGATTTTTCGCCAGAATTTTTAAGCAAAATTATGGCACACAAGCCGCTCTCAGTCGCTATACCATCTGCCTATGGAGGTAGGAGTGCACTACCTAAAGAGTGTATGTCCTTGCTGCAAGCCGCATCTTATGAGTCTATCCCCTTGACCCTTATATTTGGGATCAACATCGCCCTCTTCATAGAGCCTTTTGCTAAGTATGGAGATGATGCACTCAAGCCAGCTGTCTTTGATAGATTTCTAAAACAGAATCATATGGGTGGCTTGATGATCACGGAGCCGGACTACGGCAGTGATGCACTCAATATGAAAACAGCCTACACCCAAAATGAGCAAGGCCAATACAATATCAAAGGAACCAAGCACTGGCAAGGTCTGACTGGTATGGCAGAGTACTGGCTGGTGGCGGCAAGGAAGCAGTCCAGTAGTGGTGCCTTGAGCAGAGATGTCGATTTATTTATGACTGACGATACGCAAGCTGCACAAAAAATAAAAGTTACAGAACGCTATAATAACTATGGTCTCTACCCTATTCCTTATGGCAAAAATGCGCTAGACATCATTGTACCAGAGTCGCACAGACTCATCCCCGAAACAACGGGCATCAAACTCCTAATGGATACACTCCATAGAAGTAGACTACAATTTCCTGGGATGGCGACAGGCTTTATCAAACGAGCTCTAGATGAAGCGACTCAGCACTGTAACGAAAGATTGATAAGAGGAAAGTCGCTAGGTCAGTTTGACCAAGTGCAGAGCGATCTGGTAAAATTAGAGCGCGCCTATACCCTCTGCTCTGCGATGTGCTACTGGAGTGCAGAAAACACCTCTATTGATCAGGACCTGGCACTAGCAGGAATTATGGCCAATACCTTTAAGGCCATAGTGTCAGACTTGATGCAAGAATCTGCTCAGACACTGACGCAACTCTCAGGATCAAAAGGATATCATATCAAAAGTCTCGGAGCGCGAGCCATTATGGACTCACGACCTTTTCAGATTTTTGAAGGGCCTAACGATATGCTCTTCACCCAACTGGCTGAGATGATGCTCAAGCAAATGTTTAAGAGCAAGGAGATGAATCTTCTCGCCTTCCTCAAGACTTATGAATACTCCGCAGCGGCAGCAGATCATTTTGCCAAGGACATCAATGTCACACTCGAAAAGGCTATGCCCCAGAGAAAACTGGTCCTACTCGGAAGAGCAATGGCTAAGATCATTATGGCAGACCGTGTCTTGGACTTAGGTAATGCAGGCTTCAACCCTAAGATGGTGGACAACTGTATTATCAGCTTGAGACAAGAAGTTTCTAATCTGCTCAATAGCTATCAGAACCAAACAAACAATGCACCGACGGAACATTATGATGAGGATTCTGCTTGGTTAGGCTTACTCTAAGCGCTAG
Source organism: uncultured Saprospiraceae bacterium (assembly GCA_937929835.1). GTDB lineage: Bacteria > Bacteroidota > Bacteroidia > Chitinophagales > Saprospiraceae > RFSX01. Next base: position 1,643 of record CALFUU010000055.1, read on the forward strand.
AGCATAATCTCTTTTCGGTTTTTGTTGAGTCTTCTCACATTGGTGTAACTTAGTGCTTATAGGAAAGCATAGCTTAGGTGAATACAATAGGCATAATACTAGCAGCGGGTGCATCTACGCGGATGAGTCAGCGTAAACAATTACTAACTTACAAGAACAAGACCCTCATCAACAACATCGCGAGTCTAGCAGAAAGATTACACCTAGCGGAATCTGTATGTGTTACTGGCTACTTGCATAAAGAACTCCAAGAAGCACTGAAAGGACATGCGATATCCTTAATACCTAATCCGAATTATCAAAATGGAATGCTATCAAGTCTACAAGTGGCTGTACGAAAAATTATTGAAGACCAAAGTTGTAATGCGATCTTAATAATGCTTTCTGACCAACCGCTCATTACAGAATACCACTACAGTAGCTTATTAAACTTAGCCAATAAAAGGAACGAAAACATTATTGCAACTGCTTATCGAGAAACCTTTGGCGTGCCTGTAATCTATAAGAGAAAATATTTCGAAAAAATACTTGAATTACAAAATCAACCAACTAAGACACTTATTAAAAACAATCTGGACGATAGTCTCTTTCTTAGATGTGAGGAGGCAGCCTACGATATAGACACAGATCAAGATTACCAAAATCTCATTGCTGGCAGATATGAATGAACGTTACTCTAGACAAACCATCCTAGAAGGCATAGGCCCTTCAGGACAAGCCAAACTGAATGCCGCTCAGGTTGCCGTCGTGGGTTGTGGTGGACTAGGTGCGATAGCTGCGGCCTATCTTGCAGGTGCAGGAGTCGGAAAACTTATTCTCATAGATGGCGACAAACCAGAATTGAGTAATCTGCATAGACAAGTCTTTTTTAATCCAGAAAATCAAAAAAAAAAGGCTGAGGAACTACAAATAAAATTATCTACTCTCAATTCTGAAATAGACATTATAACTGTACCGGCACACCTGACCAAAACCAACATAGATGAATTGCTAACTGGTATAGACTTGGTACTAGAATGCACAGATAACCAACCAACAAAATATCTTGTCAACGACTTCTGCGCTCTAGAAGGCATCCCGATGGTCTACTCTGCTATCCACAAGTATGAGGGCTATGTATCCCTCTTTGCCAATCAAACAGAAGAGGACATTCACCTCAGAGATATATTTCCTGTACCCAATCCCAATCTGCCTGTCTGCTCTGAAGTAGGTGTAATGAATACCATTGCCGGACTGATGGGAGTCCTCCAAGCCAATGAAGCACTCAAGCATCTGCTAGGCATTGGCGAATCACTATCTGGAAAACTCCTCACTTATGATTGCTTGACAAATAGACAACTCGTCATCCAACTCAATAAAAACTGGACAGAAGACTTAGAACTTCTATATGAAAGCAATACCTATAAAAAAGAAGCCAATAATCACGTACCAGAAATAGAATACCCTGATCTTATAAAAGAAAGAGAGAACATTCATCTTATTTCTGTAATGGCCAAAGCAGAACATCACCCCATAGATGCGGAAACAACTTGGAAAGCAGCAGATGAATTATCTAGTGCAGATCTATCCACCGACAAGAAGAATGTGCTGTACTGTAGACAAGGTCGGATTTCAAGACAAGTTATTAATAGATTGTTCAAAGTGGACAATACCCTAAATGTCTATAGTCTTAAGGATGGATATAAATCGGTGTTGAAGAAGTGATAATTGCAAACCTAAATCATATCCGAGATGGCCTTACCTCGCAATTACAAAATGTCTAGTGAGGTAGAAGTGGAGTATAATAGAAAAATTTTCAGTTACGCTATTGCAAAAAAAACTACCTGACAAGATTGACCTGCCCATAACGTACCTTCTCTTCGTCAAGAAAATCATATGTCAACTTGTACAAGTAAAAACCTGCTTCAACATCTGAATTCAAATAAGTGCCGTCCCAGCTTACATCAATATTGCTTCCTGAAAACAGATGGTTCCCCCATCTATCATAAATCTCGATCTCATATTTGACAAAGTCACATCCAGCACCCAGTGTAAACTCAGAATTAACACCAGTGGAATTAGGGTTAAAAGTATCAGGGACATAAATCTTACAACCACAATCCTCCACCACGACCTCAAATTCTTCTCGGAATGTGCCGCAACTTTCTGATCTATCCAGCCAGTAGCTGCCTGCTTCTGTAACAGTAATACTAGAGCTGGTATCTGACGTAGACCATTCCAGTTTATAATCTCTTTGATCCACCTCAACTTCAGCTTCTTCCCCAATGCATAGATTTATATCCTCTAAGCTAGCACCAGAAGAAACCTCTTCCAAACAAATATTATCAATGGCACTATAGCCATGCACCTCATGACCAAAAGCAATTTCCACTTCTTTAGTACTCTCTGCTTCAAATAGAAAACAGTCATTGTACCATCGATTAATCTCTTGTGTCATAGGACTTCTGTGAAGGACCTCCCCGTCCATCCAGACAACAGCTTGCAAAGTTGAGTCTATAGCTAATTCTCCGTCGCCAAATAAAAATA
>CALFUU010000056.1 GCA_937929835.1 uncultured Saprospiraceae bacterium
GATACTATTTAGATAGCAGCAAAGCTTAGCTGCTTGGCGTTCTAGTACTGTTATCAAATTAACTTGTTTAGTCCACGCTAACTTTAGCAATTATGGAAATTACATTAGCTGTAAAAGAAAACGAACAAGACTTTATCCAAGCCTGTATTCGCGAAGAAGAATGGGCTCAGAAAAAGCTTTACGAAAAGTATTATTCTACTATGTATCCAGTCTGTCTTAGATATGCGGTTGACGATAATGAAGCACTCGACATTTTACACGAGGGCTTTATTAAGGTCTTTCGCCATATCAGTAAGTATACTGTTGGCACTTCTTTGGCTGCTTGGATCAGGAGAATAATGGTGAATACTTCTATCGATTATTACAGAAAGAAAGCTAGAAGACGGACCGAGGATATCGATAAGGCTTATGGGGCTCATCTAGATGACCCAGGTGTCGTCAGTCAGATGGCAGCAGCGGAAATCATTGCAAGTTTGCAAGAATTATCTCCGGCCTATAGAGCTGTCTTTAATCTGTACGTCATAGAAGGATTCTCTCACAGGGAAATTGCGGAGCAGTTAGGTATAACTGAAAGTACTTCTCGATCCAATCTAGTGAAAGCTAGAACGAAACTTAAGCACTTACTTATCGCCAAAGGCGCAGTCAATGAGAGATAGTCAGTTTGATGACATATTAAAAAACAAACTGAACGGATTGACCTCCGACCAATCACCCGATTGGACAAGGTTCCTTCAGGAAAAGCAAATCGCCGATAAGGCGGAGGCTACTCCTGACGCCATTGACCAAGACTTTGATGCTCAGATAAAAGACAGCATTGAAGCACACAGAGAGACACGTGTACCTCAATGGGCAGCATTTTTAGACAAGAAGACCACTCTAGATAATGAAGCGGATTTTGATACTCAAACAAGAGCCGCTCTCCAAAAACACCAAACTCAATTACCATCCCAGTGGGAGGCTTTCCAAGCTTATCGCGACAAGCAACCCACAACAGACAGCCCTCGTCCCGACTCAGGCAAAGAAATCACCGTACTCCCTTTTGATACCCTTATAAAAGATACTCTGGGTGATTTTGAGTCTACCTCAAAACCCGATTGGGCTGCCTTTTTAGATTTCAAAACCAAGCACGAAGGTGTCAGTCCAGAGGCGGCACAGTTTGACCTACAGGTCAAAAAAGAATTAGAATCCTATCGTGCAGCAGAGACACCAGCGTGGGTCGCTTTCTTAGATAAGAAGACGCAGGCGGACATCGACTACACAGCAGATGCGCCACACGTAGAGTTTGATGCAGAGGTAAGTTATCTCACAGATCAGATTGAGGTGACGACTCCTGCAGATTGGTTGGCTTTCAAAGATTTCCGAGATAGTCATCGATTTGATGAGGATATCCAATCTACTGTCGATGATTATCAATCAGATAGCCAGCCACAGTGGGAAGCCTTCAAGGATTATCGTGATAGCCAGCAATTTGATGGGGATATCAAATCAACTATCGATGATTACCAATCAGATAGCACGCCGCAGTGGGAAGCTTTCCTCAAGCGCAAGAAAGAAAAGGATGGCGTCATCGCCGATGTGGCGTTTGATAAAGGTATAGGCAGCACACTAGGCCGCGTTGCAGCAAAATATAATTCTAAGCACTGGCTGATGCTACAAGCACGCCTTCAGCGCATAGCGGCTCTGAGAAAAGGCATTGCTTCTTACAAGGGATTAGAAGCACTCTTTGTTGCACTAATGCTTTTCACATTTAGTACACATATGGGTACGTTGATGGATGGTGTGTTGAGCCCTCAGCAGACGGTACAAGAAGTGATACCTATGACAGAAGCTGTGTTAGCGCAGGATGAAGTTCCTTCAATAGAGGAACCAAGTACTACTCCCACAGAAGCTAAGGTGTCAAGTACAGCTAATAGCAATTCTGTAATGGCCTCTGCGCCACTTGCTCAACAGTCTATGACGAGCAGCGCAGCAAGAAATACAGATACTCCTGTTACAAGCTTAACAGGAAGTGCAGCAGGTAACTCGAATAATAACAACAATAACTCTGCTCAACTGCCACTTGCAGAATCCGCAAATAATACAACGCCGGCAGCAACTCTAGCGAAAGAGTCTGAAGCGTCAACAGAGACACCAGCAGCGAAAGCCTTAATGGCACAGCTCACTGATATCGTTACAGGATTAGATAGAAGGGGAGAAGAAAGAAGCTTAAAGTCTCCAGTTGCAGAAGCCTATGTCGATCCTAATATCAAGAAGACTTACTTAGATGAAGGGCACTGGTTACACGTCTTCGGTGGAATGGAAATGAATCTAGTAACGACGCCGGCTGATCCTGAGACGGGGCTTCCTTCAAGATTAGCCAATCCATACGGTTATAATATCGAAGCCCTTTATTCTCGAGTCAAAGGAGACTGGGAGTATGAGTTGGGCTTAGGCTTTAATGCTTTTAATTATGAGCCATTTACAGAATTTATAGATGATGGGCAATATGACTACAACTCAGTCGATGGTCTAAACGAAGTTGTGTTCAGCAGAACTAAACTGAAGATGTTGTCTGTTCCGATGAAACTCAAATGGCACTTTATCAATAATGGTAGATGGTCTATCTATGCGGGAGTAGGGTTGAATCACGACTTTATAGCTCAAGTAGATTATGAGATTTCTGATGAGACTACTATTCCTACTACTGGCCAACAGGGTAATCCACCTCCACCACCTGTTGATTGGCCAAGTCTCTATGATGAGAGGACTTATACGATAGGCTTGTTTAACAATGGTCCTCTTGTAGAAGCTTTTGACGTAGCTACTAAGTCCAACAATTATATCCTCAGAGGCTCACTCAGTCTCGGTGCCGAAAGAAATATCGGTAACAATGTTGCGGCCTACCTCCGTGCAGATTATCTCCCGACACTCTACAACACAGAGATAGGTCCATACAACGATCGTATCAATAAGTTGGCTGTAGGTATGGGCTTCAAGTTTAGAATTAAGGGATAGTAAGTTTAGCTTCGCTGGCCGGCGGCGTTCGTCAGGTCACTAATATCTATTTTTAGCTGATAAATTAGCCAATTAAGTAGATCTGGTTTATCTTGGGTATGGTGCAACTATCGATAGGAGTCTTTCAAAGTATTCAATGATGAAATTATGAAAATTGGATGCGTAAGCCTACAACTACTTTTGGTTTCACTCTTATTTATTGACAATGCTAATTGTCAATATAGCCTAGAAATCAACACTGGTATTTCAGCTCTAGTTTATGATAAAATCACGAGTATAAGCGTTGCAAATGATAATAGAATTAGTTTTTCTCCGTCTATTGGTATCGAAGGCGCAAGATCTTATAAGAGCAATTTATTCTCACTGGCCACGAGTATTTCAAGACATTCTAGAGAGTATTGTGAAATAAGCGCAATCACGACTATTAATGACGAAGCTTATTTAGTCTCTTCGACTAGTTTTTTGGAAGTATTGATCATCTTTCTGATTCAAGATCTTTATTGAATTCTTACGATGTGCGGAGTAATCTCTTTACTGGTGACGTAGTCTCAAGTTTAGAGCAAAAAAGATTGAGGTATGCACTAGCATATAAATATTTTCTAGGCAACAATAGAGCGATAAGTGGTTCTTATCTTTTGGAATTTAGAATTGGCTATTTTATTTGTACCAGGTAAGTTCTGTTGCGGACCTTAACTATATTCTAGCATTTCCTGTCTTGTCCTAAATATAAATTCCTGCAACTATATGTCACTTCATATCTCTATAGGTGTTAAAATTAATTATTGATTGAATCTTAGCTCTTGTTATTACACCTTTGCTGTTAGTTAATAAGCCGACTGCGATATGAAATACTTGCTACCTTTTGCTTTCCTACTCACCTTATGGAGTTGTAGTGATGACTCCACCTTAGTTATCGATCCTCAGTCGACTCTCGGCGTCACTGTCGAAAAAATGAAAAGTGATTATAGTTTATTGCCAGAAGAGGCCATCAGCTTTAGTCTAGATTCCACAGCTCTAGCACAATATGCTCAGCCTACAGAAAAGTATCCGCACGGTGTTATGGGTGATGATATAGAAGCAGAGCAGCTAGTTGTTGCAGTGGAGGGAAGCATCTATGTGCATACTTTAGAAGAAGATTATTTGTTTGAGGATTTGAGACCAAGGATATATGATATTGATGGAGATGGTCAGCTAGAATTTATTACTATCAGGACACAAGTGGAGCGCGGCGCAGGCATAGCCATATATAAAGTAATCAATGAGCAACTTGTCGAGTATGCTTATGTTGCGGAGATTGGTTTTCTGACGCGATGGCTCAATATTGTAACTATGGATGACCTGGATAATGATGGTGTCGTCGAGCTCGTCTGGGTACAGACGCCACATATAGGCGGTATCCTTAAGGTAGCCAAGTTTAATGGGGGAGAGATGACAGTTATCGATGAGGCAACAGAACAATATAGCAACCATAGAGGGCGGACACGGCACCTCTGTATGTCGGTACTGACAGAGATCGATGGGCAGAAATTCTTTTATTTACCCAGTCAAGCTGGTGATAAAATCGTCGGGTTTAGTTTTTCTAATCGACAACTGATTAAGGAACAGACTATAGACCTAGAGGTTGATTTCACGAAGCCGCTGTCGGAGCAGCACCCCTTTGAAGGCCTTATTCTCGATCCCGTCAATTGTATTGATTTGTAAGCATTTTTTTAGAGCTTATACCCTTTGGATATAAAGTCTACTACAGGAGTGCCCTGTGGTGTGTAATCGAAATTGTAACAAGCATCACCATCCTAAACTTGCCACACAATTACCCTATTACATACCCAACCTTTTTTTTGTACTCGAAATTCAAACGACTTACGACGACGTATATCCTAATAAATTTGATAAATATTTGGCAGTTCCTGTTTTTTTTTATAAAGTTGAATAGTATGACGATAGCAGAGCAACTGATATTGCAAAGGACAAGATGACTATCACGATACACCTCAGCTTTTATAGTTTATAAGGAAGTAAAGCAGTTTATACAAGTGAGAGTTTGTACAAGTTGTTATCTAGGTAGATGCCTAGAATAGATTACGGTATAAAGATACCCTGATCATATATAGCCATATGATAAAAGAAGGCCCACGTTACTGTCGTAACAGTAAGCAGACCCTCGATCCCGAGACTAATCGAGAACTGCAAAGATAAGTCTTCTCCTTTATAGATTGGCGTTTTATTAAATCAGAGTGGGTAGATCAGTGATTGATGCCACTCATATTGTTAACTCCTAAATTCTATTAAATGAAAGTATTTAGCGTACAATCAGCGTTGCTGATTTTTTTCTTTCTCTGTTTATGGTAGCCATCCATTCCTGTACCAAAGATAATTTCGAAGACAATGCCATAAATACATGAAGAACAAATACAGAAAAGATCTGTGGATGATACATACACTGACATAAGACCTGTTATCTTAGGAGAAGAAATCAATAATCCTTACACAGTTGAGGTTATCAATCAAGCACAGAGTCAATTATATGACAGTGCTGAATTCTTATCTGCAACACATCATTATATCAGGATGAAACCACAGAATCAAGATGATCTAGTAACAATCTCTGACTGGAGCCTAGAAAATAGAGTCGTGACCTTAGACTATCCTATGCATTATGAGATCATACGTGAAGGAGATTATTATATTGATCCATAGCTAACTGACTCCATCTTTCTATATCAGTATGCCAGTATTCCTGTCGAAATGACTAAGCCAGCAGTAGATTATGATATCATAGAGGAGCTATATCTTGATGAAAACAATCCCTTTCTGATACTCCAGGCGTATTATATGACAGGTCATACCGATAAGTATGATAAGATTATAGGTGATGGTATCCCATATCAAAGGCTACAGCAGTATATGCCTCAGCCCAGCAAATTTGATCCATTTGTTTTAGATACGATTATTCCTCCGACACCAGACTGCGAGGAGGGTTGTCAGCTAGGATTAATTTGTGATGAGATCGATGGTGATGTGATATGTGAGCTGGGATGTATTTGTGAACCTCCTCCACCTGTTATACCTCTTAATGAATGTGGTTGTGTAGTACCCAGTGATTGGAGGATCCCTGCAGGATGTGTACAAGTAGACTTTGATGGCTTACCTGTTCCTGTACAAATAGTTTTAGTATCTGTCTGGGATTGGCAATTTCCTTTTAAGCAATCTGACTTAGTCTTTACAGATAGACAAGGTTGCTGGGAGGTAGATAGACAATATGACGAGATGAGAATGAAGGTCATCTTTATAAACAATAACCTCAAAGTCAGAGATACACGATACTGGTTTTCGTTAAGAATCGTAAGGGATAGAACCAGAGACTTTCCCAGTCCACCATTAAATAGGGTGCATATATTGTATGATCCAGTTGATGACCGCAGAGAATGGGCGGCTTCTCATGTACACAATACGGATATAGACTACCGTACTAGCGCCATTGCAGATAATATAACCCTGCCTCGTATGGCTATGAATTATCTTACCGAATAGCGCACATTGACTGCACGATAAAAGTCTTATTTGCTGTAACAAAAGCAAATAAAAATGAAGAAATTGTTTACAGGACTCAGCATTTATGACTTTCAGCAGCAATTTGGAGATGACAATTCGTGCATTGATGCCC